>CAXCBH010000007.1:0-17888 GCA_963980675.1 uncultured bacterium
GGGGAATGGCAGAACAAAAAATGTCCGATTCTATTAAATCTGTTGCGGTTGTTCCTGCACCCAATGTACAAACACCGTTTTCAATTTCAATAAAATTTAAGTTGGGCGTATTTGAAATTAGATCCACATTCTGGTCAATTAGTTGGTCGTGCTTTTGCACATAAAGGTCGGTGCCGCCACCTACAATCGTTCGATTTTGAGAATCATTTTTCCCTTTAGGTAATGCATTTAACATTTCAGGAATTTGATTGAAATAAGATGGAATGAATTGTTGTGCAATTAACCAATCCAGGGTTTCATTATGGTTTTTATCAGAAAGTGATTCAGTGATATGTTTTGCAACTCTCTCGATAGGCTTGTATCCTGTGCACCGACAAATATTTCCATCGATTGAAGCAATGGCATTATTGTAACTGGGTGTAGAATTCGCTAGACAAAACTGGGTGAGTGACACAACAAACCCTGACGTGCAAAACCCACATTGGGATCCACTTTCATCTACCATGAACTGCTGGACGGGACTTAATGATTCCATATTAAGTCCTTCAATGGTAACCACGTGTTTACGTTGTGCATTCCCAAGTGGCGTTAGGCAGGATGTTACCTGCCTGTAATTCATTTGACCATCTATGAGCTTGCCTATAAGAACAGTACATGCACCACAATCACCTTCCCTGCATCCGATTTTTGTCCCCATAAGTGATTGCTCATACCGTACAAAATCAAGAAGCAAAGAACCAGTTGGTTGATCCGTTTTTATAGGTTTATTATTAAGAATAAATTCAATCATTAATACTCTATTTTATCTTCACATTTTTGCCATTGTAAAAAGGCGGTCTGTGCTTCAGTTCTCAATAATTGAATCGTTGGTAGTTTGCGTTTATTCAAAGAAATATCCAACTCATCATAGATGAAGTTGTCGTCAAAATTGATTTCTGCTGCATCTTCTTTTGAATTTCCAAAATAGATCGCATTAGGTCTTGCCCAATAAATAGCGCCTAAACACATGGGGCACGGTTCGCAACTGCAATATATTTCACAATCGTCTAACTGAAATGAATCCAGTTTTTCACATGCATTTCGAATAGCGATTATTTCGGCATGAGCCGTTGGATCATTGGATTTTGTCACTTCATTCACGGCGGTTGCAATGATTTTTCCATTCTTAACAATGACCGCACCAAAAGGTCCGCCTTTTCCTGATTGTACATTTTCCATGGATAAGCGAATAGCTTCTCGCATGAATTTCTTTTGTTGATCAATACTCATTTTTAATTTTTCTGATAATAGGTATCAACTTGGTGAATCAATTTTTCTTTTTCCCTATCATGTAGAAAACTGGCTTTAAAACTGTTTTTAGCGAGCTGAGTAATGTGCTTCTTGGTAAGATTTAAGGCAGAAGCTATTTGGGTGTAATTCTCATTCATGTATCCACCAAAATATGCCGGATCATCTGAATTTATCGTAACCACTAATCCTGCTTCCATTAATTTCAATAAAGGATGATCTTTCAAATCATTTACAACTTTTAATTCAAGATTAGATAATGGGCAAACCGTTAAGGGGATTTGTGTTTCAATAAGATACTTTATCAATTGTTTATCATCAAGAGAACGATTACCATGGTCAATTCTGGATACCTTCAAAAGATTAATTGCTTCCCATACATATTCGGCCGGGCCTTCTTCTCCTGCATGGGCCACTGTGATGAATCCTTCATCTCTTGCCTTAGAAAAAACACGCTGAAACTTTGATGGCGGATGTCCCATTTCAGATGAATCTAATCCCACCCCAGCGATCCAGTTTTTATACGGCAATGCTTGGTTCAATGTTTCAAATGCGGCTGCTTCATCCAAGTGCCGTAAAAAGCACATGATTAATTTCGAACTTATTCCCAGTTTTTCTTTACCATCGTCTAATGCACTGCGTATGCCTTGGATGACGGTATCAAATGAAAGGCCACGATTGGTATGTGTTTGCGGATCAAAAAATATTTCTGTATGAATTAGGTTTTGTTCGTGAGCTTTGGTGAGATATGCCCAGGTTAAATCATAAAAATCCTGGACTTGTAAGAGCACGCTAGCTCCCGCATAATAAATATCCAAGAATTCCTGAAGATTATTGAAACTGTAGGCTTTTTTTAATTCATCTATCGATTTATAGTTTATAGAAATATTATTCCGGCGAGCAATTTCGAACATAAGCTCAGGTTCAAAAGTGCCTTCAATATGTAAATGAAGTTCTGCTTTGGGAATGCCTTCAATATAATTATTTAATTGAGTATGATTCACGTGAGTTTTTTTACTAGAATGAATCACAAATTTAAGGTAGGAGATATAATTATTGCTGGGTTTTCTACCGATATAAAAAATTAAGAGTGGCCCGGGCCGGAATCGAACCAGCGACACAAGGATTTTCAGTCCTCTGCTCTACCAACTGAGCTACCAGGCCACATAAGGATTGGGAATGCTTTAAAAAAAGCGGGGAAAAATTACCGGAGTGTTTTTCTAAAACAAAAAGAATTAATGTGAAAATCGAGGAAAGACTTAACTCTTGTTTCAAACCTTGTTTTCTTATAGGTTTCCCGGCATTTTTTAGAAGGGTTTCGTTTATCATGTCTCGACGGAAAACATTGGTTCTGGCCACACATAATATTCATAAACAAACTGAGATGAAATTTATTTTATCTAGATTAGGCGTGACTGTCATAGGTTTGGACCAATTTCCGGAGATTAAATCCATTGAAGAAACGGGAACAACGCTCATTGAAAACGCATTAATCAAAGCAAGGACGGTTCATGAATTAACAGGACTTCCATCCCTTGCAGATGACACTGGATTGGAAGTGGATGCATTAAATGGTGCTCCGGGGGTTTATTCTGCAAGATTTGCTGGTGAAAATGCTACCTTTGAAGATAATGTAAATAAAATGCTGATTGCTTTAAAAGGTATTCCTTTTGATAAAAGGAGAGCTAGATTCAGAACAGTGCTAGCTTTTGTAGATTCTGATTCGGAACTCTCTGAGGATGGAGTCATTGAAGGTAGTATCTTAAATAAAGCTCGTGGAAAAGATGGGTTTGGATATGATCCAATTTTCCAACCAAAAAGTTATGATATTACTTTTGCGGAAATGACATCTGAAGAGAAAAATAGGATTAGCCATCGCGCAAGAGCATTAGACAAAATGAAAAAAATATTAAAAACATATTTTGAAAAAGGAGAATTTATAGAATAAAACGATATCAGGTTAATCAAGGCTAAACTTGATCTTTTTAAAACAAACTTGTACTTTCTTTTTCCGATTCCTTTTAATCGGTTTATGGGGATTCCTTTCCCTACGGCCTATCTATGCCCAGGACTCAGACTCCATTTTAGCCGTGGAATCACATATAATTTTAATTCCCGATTACATTCCTTCATCACCATTCGTTGTGAACCCTTTTCCGGATTTAAAAAAATCGCTGGTTCAACCCTTGGATTCAATAAACACACCTTTGGGATTATTGAATTTCCCTTATCAAAATAAAAAAACTGATGTTAAACTTTCTTGGGATTGGCAAACAATTACCATATCTAAAATTGTAGATGGAAAGCAAGTCCAAATGCCCTTTACAGCTTCTGTTGAGTGGTACCTTAAAAAGTTTCACCAACGGTCATGGCATAAGAAATTCATAGAAACCATGCAAAAAGAAGCCAAAGATGATAAAAAAAGTCGCCGAGGCCAGATGATAGAAGTAGTGGGTGTTGATATTGGCAGACTAGGACGGGCGTCACTCCGAGTAAGTGGGAATGTGAATATTAATGGTAAAATGGTTTTTCAGGATCAAGAATTGGTTCGATCAACCTTGAACCAGACACAAAATACCCACCTTGAATTTGACCAGAAACAAAACTTGAATATCCAGGGAAAAATTGGAGATAGAATCACAGTTGCTATGGATCAGGACTCTGAACGTGATTTTGATTGGGAAAATAATATTCGAATATCCTATGAAGGACACGAAGATGATATTATCCAAAAAGTAGAGGCTGGAAATATTTCTCTTTCTCTTCCATCTACAAAATATGTCACTTTCTCCGGGAAGAATCAGGGACTTTTTGGAATAAAAGCAATTTCAAAATTAGGTCCTGTGGACATTACCACGATTGCTTCAATTGAAAAGACTAAAAAAGAACAATCTGAATGGGAAGGTGGTGGACAAAGCAGCACCCAACAGATTAGGGACGTGGATTGGATAAAAAATAGGTATTTTTTTATTCATCCAATGTTTAGAAACGGATTAGATACAACGGCATTTATAGAGGGACAATTAAAATCAGTTTCAATTCCTTCTTTTTATCCAACAAAGGGTGGAAGGCATCTCCTTGGAAATATAGTGGTGAAAAATTTTGAATTGTATAAGTCCATTAATACTAATGATGCGAATGCAATGACCGGGATGGCTTACATCGATCCATTAAATATTGCTGATACAAATTATGTAGATGAGAATGAAGAAGGGAGTTTTATACGTTTAGAGCAAGGAACCAATTATTATGTAAGCCCAGACTTGGGCTTCATCCGAGTCCGTGAGATGGTTTCACAGGATATTTTAGGATGTACATTTGTTCTGGCGGATCGAGAAACAGGTGAAACCGTGTTAGAAGTTGGTACAGGTCCAGATTCTCTTGGGACAAACTTATCACTCATGATGCTAAAACCTCGAAACAGTTACCCTAATCACTCAACGTGGCCCCTCATGTTCAAAAATGTATACTACCTAGGTACAACTCAGATCAATACAGAAGGATTTGAGATTAAAATTTTGAATAAAAATGCCACTCCAGTTTCTGAGAGAGATAGGGCCACAAGTTTACCCTATATTACATTATTTGGATTAGACAGTTTGGATGAAAATGGTCAGCGGAATTATGATGAATTGATCGATTCAGATCCTAATATTATGAATTTAGTAGATGGTGAACTCATGTTCCCAACGCTTCATCCTTTTGCTAATTCAGATTCTTTAGTCGGGGGAACAAATACAGAACAATTACAAGAACAATTAGGCCCCGGACTTCTTTATACATCATCATCATCTTCAGAAGTGAATGCTGATCATCGGTGGATGATTGAAGCAGCATATTCAAACCAAAGCTCTACCATTAGTCTTGGCTTTATGCTGGTGGAAGGCAGTGAGGAAGTTATACAAAATGGCGTTACTCTTAAAAGGGGATTGGATTATAATATTGATTATTTCTCAGGGACTATTGTTCTGTTAGGAGATGCAGGAAATGACCCAAACGCAAAACTTAAGATTAATTATGATAAACATGAGTTAGTATCCTTTGATAAAAAAACTATTTTTGGAACACGGGCTCAAATGGATCTGGGAAAGAAAAATTCCTTTATTGGTGCCACTGCGCTTTATTTTAACCAATCTATCATTAACGAAAAAGTAGAAGTGGGTTATGAGCCTACACGAAATTTTATTTGGGATTTGAATGGTCGGTATGAATGGGATGTGGATGGTGTAACTCGTATTCTGGATAAACTTCCAGTGATTGAAGCAGAAAAAATGTCATCATTTTCAATTGAGGGGGAAATCGCCCAGGTGATGCCGAATCCAAACTCCATTAACAATCCAGAAACGGGAGATCACAATGGTGTGGCTTTTATTGACGATTTTGAAGGGAGTAAAAGAACCACATCACCCTCCATTCAAAGGCGATTTTGGAAAGCATCTTCGGCGCCTATTTATTATGATGATATCATGGCATCCTTCGAAGATGAATATTCCCAGCGACATCGGGGAAATTTGAATTGGTTCAATCCTTATGTACCATACCGGACTAGAGAGATTTGGCCTAACCAGTCAACATCACTACGGGCGGGAAATGAGACTACGGATGTGATGGTGTTACGATATAAGTCTAAAAGACATCAAAGGGATATTGATCCTGATTCACTTTGGGTAGGAGTTACCACCTCTCTGTATTCCGGAGATTATGATCAAATCCAAAGTAAATTTTTTGAAATATGGGTTCAGGGGAGCTCTGGCAGGATACATATTGACTTAGGAAAAATATCAGAAGATATGGATGGTAATGGTCAACTGAATACGGAAGATAAACCTGCCGCAGGGCTCACATTGGGTAATGGGTTTTTAGAGGATGATGAAGACACTGGTCTTGATGGATGTTTTGATGAAAAAGAAGATGGCTGGGGATCTTGCCTTGATCCTTCGGGTCCATCCTATAATGATTATCTTGGACTTGGAGAAACAATTATAATCAATGCAAATAATGACATTGATTCTAATGACCCCAATGGTGATAATTGGAATTATGACCAAAATAATAATTCGGATTATACTCAAGTAAATGGGACAGAAGGGAATGGTACAGGAAACAAGATCCAGGAAGGTGGGAAATATCCTGATACAGAAGATTTAGATCGTTCTACTTTTTTGGATAAAACAAACGATTATTTCTCAACCCAATTTATGTTGACGGACACTACCTATCTTGCAGGTGAAACTGAGAAAAATGGTGAACCAACAGGGTGGCGCCTTTTTCGCGTACCTCTCTCAGATTTTAAACAAGTGAAAAATATTGAATGGAATGAGATCAGGTATGTTCGTCTGGCTATTACTGGATTAGACTCAATTCAAAATCAACTTCAAATAGCTAAAATGGAGATAGTGGGGAATGAATGGCAAGAAAAAGGCATTGTTGGGTTGGATACGGGTTATGTAGATACATCGAATTTTATTAATCAGCGATTTGGGAATATTTATGGCAGGGATGATGATGACGATCCCACATTCCAAGTTGCAGTTGTTAATACTGAGGATAATGCAGACTACATCCCACCCAAAGGTGTAAAAGGAGAATATGATCGGTTGAATGAAATTAGGTCAAAAGAACAATCTCTTGTTTTAAAATTTGATCATCTTCCATCAAAAGCAACAGGAGTCGCCCAAAAAACGCTTTACACCTTAAATGATAATCAAAAACGGAGTTTCATGACTTATGACTTTATGAAAATGTATGTACATGGAAACAGTCCATGGATCACTTCGTTAGAAACAGATGTGGAAGTTTTTCTTAAATTTGGATTGGGTGATGCATATTATGAGATCACTAAACCTGTTTTTAATGGATGGGATGAAGACGAGAAAAGAAATAGTTTTAATATTGATCTAGATTGGCTGACTGCTTTAAAACAAGCAGATACATCCAAGATCGATAAAAATCGTGAGACGGATGTTTTAATTGATTCGGCTGATGTTCGGAAATATTACTTTACAGATAAAGAAGGCCAATTAACCGGAAAAAAAATACAAATTGTTGGCAAACCGGCGTTAAATCGACTTCAATATTTTTCAGTAGGTGTAAAAAATATTGGGGATGAACCTATTACAGGTGAAGTATGGCTCGATGAATTAAGACTCAGTGGGGTAAAGAAAGAAAAAGGGGTTGCCATGCGGGTTCAATCCAAATTTAATTTGTCAGATTTAGGGTCGGCAACAGTTGTTTATAGCCGGCAAGATGCAGAATATCACCGATTACAAGAGCGAGTTTCAAAAGGAACAAATACTTCAGAAAACCTGAACGTATCTGGAAAAATGGATTTACATCGATTATTACCCAGATCATGGGGAATATCAATTCCATTGAGTGGATCATTGACCCGGAATCAAAGCCGCCCAAAATATTTTTCAGGTGAGGACATATTAGTTGATCCAAACAATACACCAGACTCCATAATGACATTGACTGAATCTATTTCATTAAGTACATCATTGAAAAAGACCGGGAAATCAGATAATCAATTATTGAAATATACCGTAGATAAAATTTCTGCGAGTTTCAGCGCATCGCAATCCAAATCATCCGATATAACCTATCAAGAAAAGAGGACAGAATCTTACACAGGTAAATTTTCATATAGTATTCCCTTCGGGCGGAATAATTACATCAAACCTTTCAGTTGGACAAAAGATGTACCATTTTTGGGAAATTCTATTAGTGATTTCCAGATTTATTATACGCCAAGCTCATTTAAAACGGGACTTAATTTGAATGAAAAATTAAACTGGAACCAACCGCGCTCAGGTGATCGCAGCCCTGAAACCTACAATTTTGGTTTGAATCGAACTATGAATCTGGATTACAAATTCACAAATGGTTTATCAGCGAAATATGCTTGGAGCGGTCAAAGTAAACTCAATGATTTCAGAGGATACGCGTGGACTGCCCTGCGCGACCTGGATCCAGGTACTGTAACCCAAACTACAGAAAGTTTTAATACGACTTTCAGCCCTGGTATAATGAAATGGTTGAAACCATCGTTCAATTATACAGCAAATTTTCGCTGGTCTGATGATTTATCCCGAGAAGGGCAGAATGTAAGCACCCAACTTCGATTCGGAACTAATTTCTCATTAACACCAGTTCAATTAGTTGAATTAATCTATAAACCAAAATCATCTTCAAAAGGGAAAACCGGAGGGAGGTCGCGAGGATCAAGATCAAGGTCTAAAAGTGAGAAAAAACCTGAAGATTCCAAAGATAAGAATTCCAAAAAATCAAATTTGAACCCTCTGAATTTAGTTCATGGCCTATTTAAAAAAATTAATCCAATTTCCGTGAGCTATTCCGAAAATTTGAACCGGTCTGCAAATCAGGTTTTGGGAGAGGTGCCAACTGGGTACAAATTTGGTTGGTTACCAGAACACGGTTTAGAACAATCAGCTGAAGTAGGTAGTAACCTTGGTAATTGGGATCATAAACGAGATGGATCTATTAGAACCGGTTTTAAAATCAGCCGTTCCTTGACTATCAGCACAAATTTTTCTCAAAATTTTACCACCACCCGATCTAGTACAGGTTTAGAACAACTATCGATGACGAGGGATTATTTTGCCTTTGGGGATCTCCTTGAAGAAGGTCTCTCTTTTCCGGGCTGGAGTTTTCGGATGAGTGGATTGGAAAAGTGGCCTATAATAAAATGGATAGCCAAATCTGCATCCTTGGAACACAGTTATTCTGGGAAAGAAACGCGATCCTGGCAGTTTGAAGACATCTCCCCTGAGCAAATGAATTTTTATAATTTTGGTACATTCGCTGTAGATTATAAAGATTATGAACGGTCATCAAGAATCAATAGGAATTTTTCACCCCTTATAGGGATGAATATGACCTGGAAAGGAAATATCTCTGTTACTTTCAGGCATAATCGAAATAAATCTTTAGATGAATCTCCAACAGGTTTAACCATTAATAAAGATAATAGTTATACATCAACCGGTACCTACACCCATCGAGGCGGAATAAAATTACCAATCCCATTTTATGGTGATGTGAATCTGAACAATACCATGAGTTTTACCTTAAATTTTGACCTGAATGAGAGCCAAGAAGAACGATCAGGTGACAAAGTGAATTTAGAAGTGGGGTCCTTTTCTGAAAGCTGGAAAACTGGTTTGAGGGTGTCCTATCAATTTTCAACAAAAGTGAGTGGTGGACTTCGTTATGAATATCGTGAAAGTGCTACCAGAACAACTGGTCGTAAAATAGATCGGGATTTTGGATTTGATGTAAATTTGGCAATCTCTGGATAATATGAAAAAAATATTTCCTAATTCTTTATTCCTAACCCTCATCTTTTTAGGGTGCCAATCAAATGTGCCCAATTTTGATGAGGACAATGCGTTTTCCTATTTAGTTGCTCAATGTGATTTTGGCCCAAGAAATCCTGGTTCAGATGGATATTTTGCTTGCCTTGATTATTTGATTACTGAGCTAGATCAATCGGCTAATGAGATCATTTTGCAGGATTTTTCTTATCAGGAACAACGATATAACAAACGGTATAATTTGGAAAATATCATTGCCCGCTATAACCCGGATTCAGAGTTTCAGACTGTTATTTCTGCCCATTGGGATACACGTCCTTGGGCAGACCAAGAAGATTTACGGCAAGACCGGGATCAACCCATCATTGGGGCAAATGATGGTGCATCCGGTGTAGCAATCCTATTAGAATTAGCAAGAATAATGGGAGAAAATCCCCCCCCTATTGGTGTAAATCTTGTCTTTTTTGATGGTGAAGATCTTGGGGTTCCTGGAGAAAACGAAACCTATTGTCAAGGTTCAAGGTTTTTTGCTAAAAATCTGCCCATCCCCCGTCCAGATGAGGCAATTAATTTGGATATGGTTGGCGATAAGCAATTGGTAATTCCCATTGAACGATATTCATTGGAATACCACCCTAAACTTGTTCGACATCTTTGGGATCGTGCAAAAGATATGGGACTCGATGCTTTTATAGGTAGGGTAGATTATGCTATTTACGATGATCATATTCCATTGAATGAAATTGCTGGTATTCCTTCTATTGATTTAATCGATTTCAAATATCCCAATTCCTATGCCAATTTTTGGCATACCCTGAATGATATTCCGGAAAATTGTAGCGAGGAAAGCCTTGGACAGGTGGGAGATCTCATGGTGGATTATATTTATAACAGGGAAGAACAGAACAGAAGCGAAAATTAATGGTCATCAATACTAAATTTCAGGCTATGCGTTTCCATTTTCTCTTCATTTTTGGCATCTTTTTTTTGGCTTGCCCTGACCCTGCTACAGATTCTGACCTAAGTCCAATCTCTAACCAGCAGTTTACGTATCATCAGGATGTAAATCAACTTTACTATGGAGTGGAAGTAGAGGACAGATACGAAACTCAGGCGTTATCTCAAGTAAAGATTAATTGGTACGCAATAACTAGGAATAATGTACCGGATACTTTGATACTTTATGATGATGGCACCAATGGTGATATTCTCATGGGAGATGGCTTTTATGGTTTAAAGATCACCAATGATTCAACCACAATTCAAAACAGGTTGGGAGATGACTCTGGTTATGTGTATTTGGATTATCTAGCTGTATATGGAACTGAAACGGTAATAGTTTTAGATTCTTTCAGGATCGGGAATCTCATACCTCGGATCGTTTCCATTTCAGCACCAGATACGATTGTTCGCCCTTCGGATGCTACGGTGAGTCTCCATTTGATATCCGCAGAAGTTTTCGATGCAGACGGGCTTGAAACTATTAAGATGGTTGGATTTTCATCCTATCATGTGGATGGTGATTCCATGATGAATAATGGGAATTATCTTTATCTTCATGATGACGGTAGCAATGTGGTCTTGTATGAGCCTGATTTTACTAGTGGCGATTTAGTTCAGGGTGACGGGATTTACAGTTTCAGGATTCCAGTTTATGGTACTGGTTTTTCAGATCCCGATTTTCAAACCAAACCCGGATCATTCCTCTGGCGCTTCTTAACGCAAGATCAATCTAATGAATATAGCAAAGTGATAGAACATGCAATCCTTATTCAATAGATTATTTCTACTCATAATGTTGTCAATCCCTCTGTATTCCCAGAGTGCCACCCCATTGAGATTCTCCTTAAAAACCGCATTGGAAGACACTTTTTTAATTGAAGGGCTTACCAGCAACGTTGTAGCAGAAATACGAACAATGGGAGATTCACTCACATGGTTTGGAACAGGACAAGGCTTAGCTCTTCACGATGGTCACCGTATTTATGCCCATCAAATAACTGCAGAATTATTAGATGATGGTCAAATTACAAATTTGGTTCCGCAGGGCGGAATTCCTGCTATTGCTGTTATGGGCGATACCATGGCCATAGCTTATTCAGGTGACGATGGTTCTATTCAGGTTGGCTATGGATTGACTCTTACATATTCTGCAGAAGACACTTCTGGAATCACATGGACTTATCTCCAGCAGCCTGTAGATAATGAAGCAGATACTATAAAACCTTTCGGTGAAGGCTATTTTAAACAGTTACCAGTCACAGTTCCCCAAGCCAATGTAACATATGATGCGCATTTATCCGGCGAATTTTTGTGGACAGCCAGCTGGGCTGGCGGACTTCGAAGATATCATCTAACCAAAAAAGTTTGGGAAAATGTACCTCTGCCTATGGACGATCAAGATTCATTATCTCTATGTGATGGTGAAGGATTCGATGTATCAGCATCAGATAGTAGACCAATTCTGACGGATTATTATTTGAATCCACGCGACCCGGGCGATGGCGGGAATCATAATCACAAAGCATTTTCCGTTATTGTTTTTGGAGATACTATATGGGTGGGGACAGCAAATGGGATCAATAAAGGTATCCTAATCAAAGAAATTGTTGAAACTCAACCCAATGTTTTTGAAATATTAGATTGTATTGAATGGGAACATTATTCTTTCCCAGATGATGGGCTATCCGGGAATTTTGTCGTGGGGCTTGCTAAACAATTCTGGAATGGTCAGATCACAGTTTGGGCTGCATCAATGCATGCAGATTCTCCAGGAGAAATGAGAGGTTTAAGTTATACGCGGGATAATGGTTTATCTTGGTCAACTGCTCTTTTGGGCGAACGGGTGTACAATGTATTTGCAAAAGACTCCCTTGTTTTAGCAGCCACAGCAACCGGGCTTTGGAAAAGCCTTGACGGCGAGAATTGGGCAAAATTTCAGACGGTTACGGATACAACTTTTATGGCACAAAACCAGATATTAACAGATATCGTTTATACGGTAGCCTTAGATGAAAGAGACACCACTTTCAATTTATGGATCGGCACGCCGGATGGAGTTGCTTTGTCTTCTGATATGCACGGCTCCAGTTGGTCTATTTATCAAACTGAATATGATACAACTGAAGTGTATGCCTACCCCAATCCCTTTTCCCCATTTAGCCATAATCAACTAGGGAATGATGGCTACATTCGGTTTCACACCGGAAAGGTGGTTAACACAATTATTGAATTGAATATATTCAATTTTGGGATGGAAAAGGTATACTCGGAAACTTTCGATTTAAATACTTATCGAGGTGCAATCAAATGGAATGGTAGAGACTTGAATGGAATTCATGGAGCAAATGGGGTCTATTTCGCTAGATTAAATTATGCTAATTCTTCATCCCATTCTCCGTCGGATTATTGGACCAAATTTATTATGGTGAAATAATGAGGAAAATTGTTTCATTTCTATTTATTATTTCTATAGTGTTTGCGCAAGATTGGGCTGGGCAATCAGGTGGTTTTTTACGAATGGGCATGACAGCTCGTTCAATGGCTATGGGAGGCGGTTTCACTGCAGAATTGGACCGAAGCTTTGCTGCATTTCAAAATCCTGCCTGGACTGCTTTTTTAGTAAAACGTCATTTGGGTAGCTCTTATTCCAATTTATCCTTGGATCGTCGTTTAGCGGCCACAAGTTTTGCTACTTCTTTGCCTCCCACTGCCGGTTTAGGAGTGGCATGGGTCAACTCAGGCGTGACAAATATCCAAGGACGGTACAGTACTGGGATGAAATCATCTCAGATGCAAACAGGTGAAAATGCTATCATGATCACTTTTGCGCAAAAAATTCTCCCCTGGATTTCATTTGGCGCCAATTTCAAGATTCTTCGGCACGATCTTCCCATTACGGAATCAGACCAATTAACCGGTTCCGGTATTGGTTTTGACATTGGGGTTATAATCAAAACGGGGCAATTTAATACCTTTGGTATCATGGTTCAGGATATCAGTTCCAATTACCAATGGGACACGGGAGACGTCTATGCCGAGGGTAGATTGTACAAAGATGAATTTCCCACAATTTACAGGATCGGGTCCCGAACAAATATTAAGGGACTGATTGTAGTAGGAGATATCGGGTTGATTACAAATCATGATACGTTTGCTAGCGTGCTTCCTCGCTTGGGCGTTGAATATGGATTTTTGGACCAATACTATTTCCGCGGAGGCTATGGAAATGGACGGACTGCGTTTGGGCTAGGGTATGAATATGGTTTGTTTAAAGCTCATGATTCACATATAGATTATGCATTCTCCATGGATTGGGCCGCCCAAACAGCCCATACAATTTCTTATGCATTCAGTTTTTAAATTATTTCTGATACTGCTCTTCCCATTATATGGATTGGGAACACAATTTCTGATTCTGCCGACAGACGCGGAAGAATTAAGCATCGGAAGTCACCCAACCATGAGTGGCATATCATCCGTTAACCCTGCCCTTTATTCTGCATCGCTAAATCACTCTGGCCTTTCAATAAGCCGTGGTATTTGGCTTGGAGATGTTACTTTGACTCACTTAGGATACACTCAGCCAGCAAAAGGGAAAATATTCCACTTTAATGCGAAATATTCCGGATTATCTGATTTGGAATTCAGGGATGCTGTGCCAGTTGATGATGCACTAGCAACTTTCTCATCCTATGGTGTTTCCATGAATGGCGGGTTTTCTGTCCAGCGTGAAAAACAGAAATTTGGTATTTCTTTTTCTTATATTTTTATGGGACTCTATACGGAAACATCTTCAGGATTCGGATTAAATTTAGGATACGCTAGGGATATTGTTAAAGGAATGAAATTGGGTATATCTATTCAAAATTTGGGAATAATGTCAAAGCTCTCCGAAGATGTGCCTTCACTTCCAACTCGTATGATTGGTGGAGTTTCCAAGCAAATCATATTTGATAATTATCGGAATACCATCTATTGTTCCGGAGAATGGAACCAATTAGCGACCACAGGAAAGTTCCAATTTGGAAATAATTTTCGTTGGGATCGAATCAGTCTCATGGGCGGATTTTCCGCATCAGAAAATGTTGTTGAATCTTCGGCTGGTTTTGGTATCAATCTGGGGCAATACGAAATCACCTATGGGATCCAATTTGGTTCGCAAAACTTGGGTACCCCTCAAATATTAACTTTTCAATTCCGACTTCCATGAAAAAAAAGAATTCCCGATTTTCTGTCAATTACATTCTGATTGGTATCCTTGTTGTTTTATTAGTTTTCTTGAAGAGAATGGATGATCGTATATCAGAATTGGAGAAACGGGAAACCGTAGTAGAAAAGGTTGAATTAAATAAAGATACCCCCACCCCTAAACTAACTCCAGTAGTGTTTCCATCCACTTTGAGAGGCATAATCGGGATCGTCATTGACGATTTTGGGTATCGAAATGATAATGTCTCCGATGGATTTCTAAATTTGGATGTACCCTTAACATATGCCGTCATTCCCGGACACGAATACAGCAAATCTTTTGGAGAAAAAGCTGTTGGCAGGGGGTTTGAAGTTATCGTTCATATGCCCTTTGAAAACCTTGCAAATAAGGGCGGTGAAGAAAGTTTTGTATTATCCACATCAATGGATAGTAAAACCATTCAAGAGCGAGTACAGACTGCCTTGGATGAAATTCCATCTGCCATCGGGATGAATAATCATCAAGGGTCAAAAGCTTCGGCAGATCAGCATGTTATGTCCAATGTGGCGAGAGTGTTGAAGAAAAGGAAATTATTTTTTGTGGATAGTCGGACAACAGCTGAAACTGTAGCTGAATCCACGATGGAAGTGTATAAAGTCCCCACAACCAGGCGGAATATTTTTTTAGATAATGAAGATGATGAAGGAAAGATTCATGCGCAACTTATTAAATTGGTGGAAAAGTCAGAAGAGTTGGGTGCGGCTGTTGGCATCGGTCATGTTAAACCAAAAACTTTGAAAATATTAAAAAAATATATTCCTGAATTACAGAAAAAAGGATACAAATTCGAGTTTGTCTCGAAAATGCTTCATTAGAATAAATGTCCATCCTTTGCAGAGTTACCCGTGGTGATTTGACGGAAAGCATCCACGTTGTTTTTGCGGTTGCTGTCGATGAGACTGGAACTGTATTTTACTCTACCGGTGACCCTTACTATCTTACTTGCATCCGGTCTTCTTTAAAACCCATACAAGCTGCAGCTGCTGTAAAAGCTGGTGCTGTTGATTCTGCCGGGTTTTCTGATGCTGAACTAGCCATGATGTGTGCTTCCCATAGCGGAGAGGATATTCATGTGAATACAGTTCATTCTATGCTAAATAAGCTTGGCCTTTCCACTGCCGATCTTGAATGTGGATCTCATTTTCCATCTGATAAAATCACACGTCACAAAATGATAAAAGAAGGAAAATCGGCAGAATCAATTCATAATAATTGCAGCGGAAAACATGCAGGCATGCTGGCATTGGCTAAACATTTAGACCAGGGAATTAAAGGATATATTCAAAAGGGCCATCCAGTACAAAAAGAAATATTCAATCTGGTGCACGAATTAACAGGATTGAAGAATATTCCCACAGAAACAGATGGTTGTTCTGCGCCAACTCCATTTATGACTTTAGAAACAATTGCACAGCTTTTCCAGAAACTGGCGGCCGGTAATGATCAGGAATTAAGCCGGGTTTTTGATGCAATGTGTGCAAATCCCATTTTAGTGGGTGGAACGAATCGTTTTGATTCTTTATTTATTGAAGCACTTGCGGGGCGCGGCATTACAAAAATTGGTGGTGAATCTGTTCGGGGCATCTCAATAAAAAAACCAAATGGTGGTAGCGTGGGAATTGCCTTAAAAGTATTGGATGGGAACTTTCGAGCCATGTCCATTGCTACCATGAAATTATTGGAACATTTAGAACTATTAAATCCTGTAGAACTTGAAAAATTAGATAAATTCAGAATGGAAATTATAAGAAACCACAACCAACTTGAAATCGGCCGGATCGAGGCCATTGTAGAATCCTAGATGAGAATAATTATAATTTATTTATTTAGCTTAACGCTCCATGCATCCACAGCCCGGATTATGACGTATAACTTGCTGAACTTTGAAGATGAGAATGATCGAGAAGCTAATTTTATTTCTATATTGGATTTTGTGGAACCGGATCTGATTATTGCTGAAGAGGTTGTGGGTCAAACCGGGTTCAGCCATTTTAAGTCTGATGTACTTGATATTTATGAACCTGGGGAATGGACAAGTGCGCCCTTTTCAAATCAAAGTGCACAGCAGGATATTGCTCTATATTATAAACATGAACATTTTTCTTTTAGCAGTACATCCACTATTAATACCGCATCTTCATCAGGATTAAGAGATGTAGTAGAATTTGTTATGGTTCATGAATCGTCAGGTATTGAGTTTAATATTTATGGCGTTCATTTAAAGGCAAGTTCTGGAGATCAAAATGCCCAACAAAGATTAGCCGAAACAACCATTTTGAGAGATTACTTAAATACGTTACCTGCAGGTAGTGAATTTATTGTAGCAGGTGATTTTAATATTTATTCTAATAGCTCTTCTTCCGAGCCGGCATTTAATATGCTCACCGGTGATGCTGATAACAACAATGGTAGGTTATTTGATCCTATTGACCGTATTGGCCCTTGGCACAATAATAGTTCTTATTCAGATGTCCACACCCAATCACCTAGAACATCTAGCTTTGGTGGAGGAGCACCGGGAGGTATGGATGATCGTTTTGACTGGCTCTTTGTATCTGCTGCTATCCTAGATGATTCATCAGAAATGCGCTATGTAGAAGATACTTATTGGGCTGTGGGGAATGACGGTAATCATTTCAATGATGCCATTAATGATGGAAATAATTCATCTGTAAGTGATGCCATTGCTGATGCTCTACACGACGCTTCAGATCATTTACCGGTTTATATGGATGTGTGGTTTGATGATCTGGTTTATAATAGTGCAGGGATTGTGATAACAGAGATAATGCCGAATCCTGCCGCTGTATCAGACTCCTATGGCGAATGGTTTGAAATCCACAATACAACAGATTCCACCATTGATATTTTTGGTTGGATGATCAAGGATGGCGGGACTGATAATCACACCATTACGAATGTTGATATGTCTGTTCCAGTGATATCAGGTGATTATTTTGTTTTCGTCAGAAATGCTGATTCAACATTGAATGGTGGCTTAATGGCTGATTATG
>CAXCBH010000008.1:0-17733 GCA_963980675.1 uncultured bacterium
CATAGGCTAGTCCCAAATGTGCCTGCAAATTTGGGATGAAATTTAGCAGGCTGGTTCTTCCTGGTTTTCGTCGCTGATAAAAGGAAGAATAAGATTCCAATCGGACGACTAAGCATGTAGACGTCTTACATCACTCTATCTTGGACGGGAGTTCGATTCTCCCCGCCTCCACAAAATTACTCTAACTGTTTTATTCCATTAACCTTATTTAAGTCAACAAATATCAAGCTCCGTGCAGCAAGGTTTGATGCTTATGAGTTGATGGGTAGATTATGATATGATTAACCGCATCATAATATTGCTATCTTTTATTGTAATAGGATTTTCTCAATCTCCGGATTACGCAAATTTTCAGGTTAACATTTTTAATAATCCATACCCAGCAAATATTTTTATACATACCATGGGTGCTCAGCCAAGGTACATGGCAGTAATAGACTCCGTACTGAATCCTGCTTGGTTCATTAACAGCGGTCCCCTAGGTCTTGATTTTAAGGTAAATCAAAATAAACTATCTTACTTTAACAGGATTGATCAATCTTGGATCCTATTAGATGAATATATGGTCGAGACGGATACTTTAAAGTGCATAGGTGGTTATAATGCAGATTATCATGATATACAGATTATGAATGACGGCGGCTATCTGTTACAGGCTTATGATTCAATATATGTGGATATGAGTACAATTGTAGTTAATGGTAGCCTCAATGCGACTATACATTTATTAATCATTCAGGAGTTTGACTTAAATCACAACCTTATATTTGAATGGAATGCTTGGGATCATTTAAATATTACTGATTATACAAATTTAGATTTGACTGCTAATAATATTACATGGATGCATGGGAATAGTATTGATGTTGATCTAGATGAAAATATACTTATTTCCAACAGGAGGAGTAGTGAAATCATCAAGATTGATCGCAACAGCGGTGATGTTATCTGGTACCTAGGAGGCCCTAATAATGATTTTATATTTACAAATGATTCCTTCAATGGCTTTAGTAAACAGCATGATGTGAGAAGAATCGAAAATGGGAATATCACCCTTTATGATAATGGGAATAATCATACCCCTCCTCTTTCAAGAGCATTGGAATATGAAATTGATGAAAATGAAAAAATTGCTAACCTCATTTGGGATTTTGCCCATCCCAATGGTCATGTTGGGTTAGCAATGGGAAGCGTACAAAGATTGCCTAATGAAAATACTCTTATTAACTGGGGGACAATAAATAACCAAGGCGCAATTCTCACTGAAGTCGATTATGATAAAAATATAGTCCTAGAAATTCAATATCCGTCTGACATCCATTGTTATAAAGTTAGAAAAAATAACTGGAAATTTGAGACAAATCTTATCCCCGGTGATACAGATCTAGATGACCAAATCAATATTATAGATTTAAATTATTTTGTTGACTATATCTCATTAAATAATTCAGAACCAAACGTGTTCCATCTATATAGATTTGATTTAAATAGGGATAGAATAATAGATACTTTTGATATTGAATTGCTAATAAACCATATTCTTTTTAACTGAATTATTTTAAAAGAAGCATTTTCTTAGTCTGGATGAAGTCTCCTGCCTGAATCGTATAAAAGTAGAGCCCTGTACTGACCGGCTGACCTTGGTTGTTGGTGGCATTCCACTGTACTGATTTATAACCCTGCATTTGATTTTGATTAACAAGATTGTTAACTACATTACCTAACATATCATAGATTGTAATTTCAACGAATGAATCTTCAAGTAAATCATATTTAAGTGTTGTTAGTGGGTTAAATGGGTTTGGGAAGTTTTGCACCGCATTAAAATATACAGGTACTGTTTCTGTTTGATTGGAAAGCGTTGATGCTTCGTAGACCCTAACATAGTCTATTTCCATTTCAGTTTCGGTGAAACTTGATGTAATACTTGACTCAATTGCAATATTCATTAGCAAGTATTGAGGAGCATCAAAGGGCCAAGTTTCAGAATTTTGTGGATTAGGATTATATGTATAATGTACATATCCATTAACGCTGAAAATCATTTGTTCTGGAGTCCACTCAAGTGTATAAACATTGAATTGAGTTGAAGCATTTGAAATATATTGGCCGCCTACATTGCTCGTCCCTCCATAGCTAGAAGGTGTATGTAATGCACTTTGTACATAATTTTGATTAGCACCCCAATGTTCCATTATATCAATTTCTCCACAATAAGGCCATGATGTTGTCCCATAACCTTGAGTCTGCCAATATGCTCCTGGCTCACTAATATTTTGACCTAACATCCAGATAGCAGGCCAAGTCCCAACTCCTTCGGGTAACTTTGCTCTTACTTCCACACGTCCATATGTGAATGCGTATTTTGAGTTTAGCCTCGCAGATGTATACTCTTTTGTTTGACCTTGGTCAGTATATGTCTCTTTTTTTGCAACTATTTTTAATGTACCATCGCTGACATAGGAATTATCTAATCGATCGGTGTAATGCTGAATTTCATTATTATACCAACTATTACCATTTGGTAACTGTGTTTGATGAAACCATTTTTCAGAATCAATCGCTCCGCTACCATCAAACTCATCATTCCAAACCAGGATATACTCAGTGGAATCACTGTTACATAATTCATCACAACTTCCAAAACAAAAAATCCCTTCAACAAGGTCACTATTTCCAACACTTACTTGCCTGTCAAAATAATCACCTACTGCACAACCACCTTCAATAAGTCCGTTATCGCTTTCCCAACCAGGTCCATCCCAATGATCATAATAACCATTCCTAAATTTGTAAGTATAGTCCCCTGGACTAAGTTGAGTTGTAAGTTCCCATGTCCCATTCTCATTGTTTGTCATTTCCAACCCTCCAGGGCCATTTATATTTGCTCCTGAAACATAAACGGCAGGATAATTACCATCTCCAGCGACAACAGTTTCTTCTGACATATCTACAATAAAAGTAACTTGAGTAGCATTAGAAAAACAAAATAGCACTAAATATATTTTTAAAACTGTATTCAACTTAAACTCCATTTCATTTACATATATGTCTGGCTAGTCATATCTCATGACGAAAAGATTTCCCCAAAAGATTAGCTTACTTCAGCAATACCATTTTCTTAGTCTGCATATACTCACCAACCTGTATCTGGTAAAGGTAGACCCCAGCACTCACTGGTTTACCGAAACTATCGGTAGCATCCCATTGCACTGATTTGACGCCAGCGCTCTGCTCTTCGGTTACCACAATTTTGACTGTTCTGCCCATCATGTCGTAGATGGTGACGTTTACGAACCCATCTTCCGGCAAATCATAGCGAATGGTTGTCAATGGATTGAAAGGATTGGGATAGTTGTTATTCAAACTATATTTAATTGGGGCTTTACTAAATTCACCTTCAATAACGCTTACGGTTCCACCGCCTTCCCAGTAAATATCATCCAGCCCAAATTCACATCCCGCACCATTCACTTCCAGTATGACAAACTCATAACTCAACATTCGTAAATCAATAAATTCTCCTCGGATATCACTCACGGGGATTGATGCCTGCCCCCAATTGCCATCCCTGACGAGTCCGTATGTAGTCTGGTTGCCAGGAAAGTCAACATACGACTGATTTCCCCAGGCATCAATAATACCGATCTGAAATGAAATATTAGCCGGGATTTTGATCATGAATTTTAAATGTCCTTCTTCAAAATTGAATAGGTTAACTGGCTGCATGGACATGATTCCTGCGCCAAACCAGCCTAATCCGGTAGTTTGCCATGATATGCCATTTTCACCTTCATAGGGTGGGATACTGCCTTCGCTTAAGGTGCCTTCCCAGACATAGATTTCCGCATCGTCACCGGCTACTAAACCGTTATCAATCGGAGTTGTGTCCGTAAAGAGACCAAAGGTTCCTCCCTGAAAAGTGGGTGGCCCGATATTAACTTCGCCCTGTCCATTCCATTCCATCACTTTAATGTAGTCCACATACATATGAGCAGGGAAAGGCATAGAAATCGGTAGTCCGCTTCCACCGCTATAAACTGCATCTGTAAATGCTCCGCCTATAGCTAGGTTTGCTATTAAATAAAATGGTTGTTGAAATTCAGCAGAAACACTATCAATTGGAAATGGATCTGTGTAAAGATCATACTCAACACTATCATCAATAACAGTAAACCGGATACTGTCTGGATCCCAATAAATTCGATAGGTGACAAACCTGTCGTTTAAATTATCATAATTGTAGTAGGGTCTGCAGTAATCATCATCCGGATCCCATGAAATACTGGCGGCACCAGATGGATTTTCTGGGACCACAGCTTCATCGGCATAAAATATAGCATTCGCCCCAACTACTTGGTTAACGGTTGAATTGTTGGCGCCATTACCGCCGTTGTGCTCATCGTGTAAATCTCTGAAACCTTGTCGAGACCCCATTTCCATCATATCGAGTTCACCATTACGGGGCCAGCCGAGATTTGATGTTCCAAGCAGCCATACTGCAGGCCATCCCCCAAGATCAAGGTCTGGCACTCTTACTCTTGTCTCAATCACACCATACTTAATAGCAATTTTGGCTTTTGTGGTCACCTTTCCCGATGTAAAGTTTAACGGATTCCCCCATTGGTCAACAATACCGGGACCTGATTCTTCTAGGGCTGTTATGTGCAGGGCATTATTCCCCGGCTCATCAGGGACTTCAGCTATCTCCACATTTTCTTCCTGGTAGAATTCCAACTCACCATTGCCCCAGCCCCAGGACCCATTTCCTGTAATCTTCATCCAGTTATCCAGATTGTCAAAATTCTCTTCCCAAATGACATCTCCAACCTGGGCATGACCAAGATTCATAGAGACTATTAAAAATATTACTATACGATAATTCATTTTCACTCCATTATTACCTATTAAATAAAATATTATTATTCATAAAAACTTTGATTTGAGCTGTTTTACCATCACGATTAAAAATAAGATTGCTTTGTTTTTCGTCCAACACATTGCCATCCAGTTCAACTTTTGAACCATCAGAAAGTTCAAGAAGAATATGGTTGTCCTTATCAGATAACGTATAAATAACAGGTACCTGGCAAAACGTATATGCCAATTGATTCTCTAAAATGGTAAGTTTTCGCTTCTGATGAAATACGTCATAGTATTTAAACACCTGTTCTGTTGTTAGGAATTCACTGCGCTTCAACAAATAAGGCTCAAACCTGATACAGCCATGAGCCACAGTACACCCCAACTCTCCAAATCGTGTCAGTATTTCTTCCTTTACTTGTCCAGTCATACCCGGTTGCTGGGCACCCGAATGGTTAGGGGTATGAGAGTAGGGGTCATAAGGGAAAGCCCCATATTCTTCAGGCGTTTTTGCAGCACTCAAGCCTCCCCGAATATCGTAGTAAAGTTGACCCAATTTTTTCATTTTTTCAGAGGATACATTTGTATGAACCGCTTTAAAATAATTTTCTTGGACCGCCAACAAAAGTTTGGAAATCATGTGCCAGTAAATAGAGCCTATGCCCTCGTATGAAAACATTGTTCCTGATCTGCCTGTAAAGTTGCGGTGGTCAAAGACTTCCTCAAAAATTTCCAACACTAAATCATTTTCTTGGTCGATTAAATCCTTATAATCTTTTTTATCTAATATTTGATGTAATGCCGCTTGAAGGTCAAAGCTATTTCTGAACTGCGGCTTGAAACGAAATTGGTCATCTGCATCTTGTTCAATGAGAGTAAAATCCTTATTTTGGAACATGGTTGACAGTAACTTGCTTTTTGCAATACTGTGGGGCTGGATAATATTTTTTTCTAAATAAGGAGTTACTTTTTTTATGGGATAAAGCATAAAACTTCGCATACTCTCCCGGTATAATTCACTAACCGAAAGGGTGTCCAATACTTCGATAGCATCATCGGTTTTTAATAATCCTGAACTCAATGCGGCAACTTGACCTTCCAGCATAAGATCCAAATGTTGTACATCCATTGATTGCTTTTTTAAATCAATCTGAATTGTATTGTAAGCATGGTAAAGCCCATTTACATTTTTACTGGAACTAATGGTGGTTTCTAGATCGCTGTTGATAGCAGATATAAATTCGCTAATCTGATTAAGTGAAATATCTTCAGTTCCACTGAACCCATTGCTGTATACTGTATTTCTGTATTCTTCGAATATTTTACCCAACTTAGATACGTATTCCATCCTATCTTTATTCGTTATTATACCCAGGTCCTTGCTTTTAGTCCAGTCCATTACAATGCCCTTCGCGGCATTGAACCAAGCGCAAACTTCAACTGATACCGGAACAGTATCGAAATCCATTTTACCCAAGAGATCTGAGAAAAAGGCGAGGAATCTTCTAAGATAATAAACCGTTACCATGGATGCCCCATTCCCAACAAGTGCATTGTTAGCATCGTTCCATTCAGGGCGCTGAGTGTTAAGCCAAATTCCGGCTCCAGGGATATAATTGCATATTTTAGTCATTGAAAGAACGAGCAATTTTTCACACATAGTTACGTGGTAAACGGTTTGGTTCTCATTCAGGATGAGTTTTCCATCGTTGCCCATATTTTTCACCAAACCTTGAATTGCGGCATTCTCTTCAAAATCAAAATCTATGGTTTCCTTGGGATTCTCAACTATTTGATCAAAGGTTCTCAGCCGATAGGGAATATTTGAATAGCTGAACAATTGTTCTTTCAATAGCTTCTTTATTGCAGACGGATCATGATTATAAAGATGCTCCATTAATTTCAGTAAATAAATAATTTGGTGATCATTCCAGTATCCGATATAACTCCAGGGATCATCAGGGTCACTCACTTCCCAGTCAATACCTTCGCTGGTTACCCGATAAGGATTGTATCCATCTATGGATGTTGCATTGATGAATGTGCAAACCATAGACTCCCAGGTTTGAGGGTAACTGTAACCCAATGCTTCCCAGTTTTGAAAAATATCCCGCCAATTTCCTTCATAATACAATAGTGGGTTACCATTATCATCTTTGATTCGTATTTCAAATCGATTCCAGGGACGACTTGGATCTCCGTGTCTTCGACCCAACGTAAGAGGTAGGTATTCCCTGCAGAGCCTTCTAAGGGATGGCTCTTTTGTTTCATCCCCAAAATCAATAAGCTCCCGTAAGCCGATATTTTCTGGAAATGCTTTAATTTTATCTCTGTACTGATCAAATATTTCTGTATTCCTGATGCTCAGAAACTTCAGAAAATCTTCTGTCCTTAAATCATAATTATTTAGAAATACACCACCGCGTAAAACATTAAAGAGGATATTTGCCGTATGGTGTAAATCATTGATGGTTTCATTCGTGCATTGAAACCCATCAGCAGACCCTATGGCACTCTGTAGAAGTAAATGATTTTTCTGGATACTTTCTTCTAGTTTCAGTTCAATTTTTGATGCATCATTAAGGTCAGAGATTAGGTGAGTTACTTCCGATTGTGATTGATGAACGTCAGCAACTGTGTACCAATGGATCTCACTTCCAGGCTCTAATTTTTTTTCTATTTTTGTTAAGAAACTGCCCGGTTTTCCTTTGACAAGATGCGCTCTACTAAATGCTCCGTTATCTGTAAATCGAGCAATATCCTCTTCATTTAAGGAAATAATCTTTTTTCCATTGTAGCAAGACCAAACAAGGTTGGTATATAATGATTCTCCTGGCTCAGGGCGGTCCATGAGCAGGGCATTCATGAAAAACAAAGCACAATTGGCATCGGGCATGTATTCTGACACCTTGTAGGCATTTGCCAGGTTACTCATTTCCTGTTGAGTGCGTAACTCAACACCAGCAGGCATTATATTTCTCAAACCGTCCAACAATTCAACTTGAAGGCTCTTTTCTCCAAAATTAATTAAAGAAGATTTCCTGACAAAACCGTATTCCGCACTTGCCTGCCATTTATAGGAATAAGTTAATCCTAATGTATGATTTTTTTCTTCAAAAACAACTGTGTCTCCAAGACTGTTCTTATAGAGGTTATGCTCTCGGTTAAAAGGTTGTTTATGTTTTGAAAAAGGTTCCCAAATATAATTTTTACTATTTTGTTGGATTCGCAATATAGTAACTGGGCCAGTAAAATGTGCATTACGATGCAGAAGATCATCCGTCACGTATGGAAACAACGCATACTCTGCTTTTACTCTTCCAGCAGTCAGGCATCCCGTGCTTGAAAGATACATCCAGTGATCCGAACCGCTGGTAATAGTCATCAAGAATGGATCCATCTGGTTTACGTTAGAAATTTTATATAATGACCGATCCATGATTTATTCTCTTATGTCTTAGGCGTTCACCAGTGTTACGATAGATCTAGAAGGAATGCACAGATCCAGGACGACATCTCCATTCATATATGTGCAATTTTGCTGGGAATTATTTTTATTCATTAAAATAGTGGATGTAATCCCTGAATCATTGATTGAAGCAAGAGCCAGAAGCTTATCCGTTTTATTTTCGCATTCAATGATTCTGTCGCCTCTTTTTATAAAACGTGAAAAATGGCCAAGGTAATAGTAAGAACTTTGATAGAAGATATCCTGTGATCTAGTATCCACGATGATAGGAGCACTGCAATAATTACCTACATGGTTTGGACCTCCATTCTCATCCAGAATAAGGTTCCAATCTATCCATGCCACGGTCCAGCGATTTAGATCATTTATAACGGAAGTGGCGTAACGTTCCCCAAGGTCCCAGGATCCAATGTGTGGACCATTTTCTTGGCATCCTTCAGTAAAAATCAGTTCTTTGTCAGGAAAGTCATCGTGGACTTGCTGTACTGCGTCAAAATGATCACCATTGTACCAATGGAATCCTGTACCCCAGACATATTTTGCCGCTTCCGGGTCATTGAGAACAGTCCTAACTCTTTCTACCATAATATCCCGGTTATGATCCCATATTATCAGTTTTTTATCCAGGAGATTTTCGTTATCCAATGCAGGGCCTAAATAATCCCGAATAAAATCTCGTTCATCTTCTGCAGTATAGATACAGGAGTCCCAAGTTTGTTTCGCATCAGGTTCATTTTGAACTGAAATACCCCAGATAGAAATACCCTCTTTTTCATAGGCATTGATATACTTGCAGTAATAGTTAGCCCATGAATTACGGAATTCTTTTTTCAATTTTCCACCATGATTCATTTGGTCATTCGTTTTCATCCAAGCTGGGGGGCTCCAGGGAGATGCCATTATATGGATGGGTGTTTTTACTTTACTTATGGCATCTTTAATAAAGGGAATCAACATTTTTTTATCTCTTGATATTGAAAAATCTTTCAACTCTTTATCTCCTGCTGTTTCACAGTGAGCATAGTTGCCAAGAGAAAAATCGCAACTGTTTATATGAGTTCTACCCATGTTGTAACCATTTCCATTTGACCCAAAATAGGCTTGAATAATTTCTTCCCTTTTTTCAAGATCCAGTTTATGGTAAACACTTGCAGCAGCTTCGGTAAACGCACCTCCAAATCCCAGGATCTCCTGACGAGTCCCATTTTTATTTAATTTGATGGTTGGGGATTCTATAGCATTTCTAGCCAGGAGGTGAGAGAGATTCACCTGCTCTACTTTTTGCCCGGTGTCCTTGGCTGTAATATAAACTGATATAGTATTTTCTGGTATATTGGTCATTTAGTCTTCATCTAATCCATTTGCTGAAATGTACTTCTTATACCAGTAATAGCTATCTTTTGGAATACGCTCTAAGGTTTCAAAATCTACCCAAATCAGGCCAAAGCGCTGGCTGAATCCCTGGGCCCATTCAAAATTGTCCATCAAAGACCAGGCAAAATAACCACTGCATGGGACACCGTCTTCAATTGCCCTCTTAAGTTCCGTAAGGTGTGAATGATAATAATCGATTCGTCTTTTATCATTTATTTTACCTTCCGAATTAGGGCCATCACCATAGGAACATCCATTTTCGGTGATATAAATATTTTGTACTTTGTATTCATTTTTTAATTTCATAAGTAAATCATAAATCCCAGGCGGGTAAATTTCCCAACCGAAATCTGTTTCCGGACCCATATCCACATTGCGGGGAAAGTTATTTTTTTCGTCAATATCTTCATTTCGAATAACTGCTCTGCTATAATAATTCACCCCTAAAAAATCTGTTTTAGTTGATATGATGTTTAGATCACCCTGTTTTATAAAATTAAGATCCGATTCAGAGATTAAGCTCTTGGTTTTTAGGTATTGAAACACATCGTCTGGATATTCATTTTTATAGAGTGGATTAAGATATAAGCGATTAAACTGACCATCATAGAATCTGCATGCATCCTCGTCGTACGTGCTTCCAGATGCAGGTATTGCCGTATTTAAATTAAGAGTTATGCCTACATCAGATTGTTTTGAATTATTCCTTATCTCTGGAATTGCCATTCCATGAGAAAGTAATAAATGGTGTGCAGCAGCAAGACTTTTTACCCAGTTATTTTTTAGTCCAGGAGGTTTATGACCTCCAATATATCCTATATAGCTGACACACCACGGTTCATTATGCGTAATCCAATGTTTTACCCTGTCGCCTAAATGGCGGCTAACATGATAACTGTATTTTACAAAATCATGTACAATATCCCTTTCAGTCCAGCCCCCAATATCTTCTAAGCCTTGAGGTATATCCCAGTGGTTTAAGGTTATAAAAGGAGTTATTTGATTTTCAAGAAGAGCATCAACTAATCTGCTATAAAAGTCGAGCCCAATTTGATTCGGCTCATTTTCTTTACCCGTGGGAAAAATTCTTGGCCAACTAATTGAAAAACGATAAGCATTAACACCTAAGTTTTTTAGTAATCCTATATCATCACGCCATAAATGATAGTGGTCGCAGGCCCTATCTCCTGTATCACCGTTTTTGATTTTTCCTTCAATATGGCTGAATGTATCCCAAACTGATGGACCCTTGCCACCAGCAGTAGGGGCGCCTTCAATCTGGTAACTCGATGTGGCTGTTCCCCACTTAAAATCTCTAGGGTACGGTTTATTCTCAGGCATTATCTAATCCTTTTTTTTGATTGAAAGACAAACTTTCAAACCAGCCTGGTGAAGCTGCTTTTACTAATTGTTTTGTATACGTTTTTTGTGGTGACTGGATCAGGTCTTCAGCGAGTCCTTGTTCAATAATTGAACCATGTTGAAGGACGATAATCCTGTCTGCTAAATATCGTGCAGATGCCAGATCATGTGTTATAAAAATGATTGACAAGTTCTTTTTGACTCGCATCTTAGCTAGGACTTCCAGAATCTCCATACGTATAGATACATCCAGCATAGAAGTAGGCTCATCAGCAACGATCAAATCAGGTTCTAAGCTCAGCGCCCTGGCTAATACTACCCGCTGACGCTCACCACCTGACATTTCATGAGGGAATTTTTCTGCAAATATTGCCCCTGGAGAAAGACCTACGTTTTCCAACATTTCGATAATATAATTAAATAATTCATCTTTTGGTACTAACTGATGTCGCAAAAGAGGCCTGGCCAAGTGATGAAAAACAGTGTGTACTGCATTGAGGGATCCAAATGGATCTTGAAATACCATCTGAACCTGCTTTCTATATTCTAAGGGTACTCTTCGTGCCTCAGAAACTTTTTTATTGGAGCCGTTTAAAAAGATATCTCCCGATGTTGGTCGGATTAAGCGCGTTATTAGTTTAGCGATGGTACTTTTTCCACTACCCGACTCTCCAACTAGCGCGACGATTTCGCCAGGAAAAACTTGGAAGGAGATCTCTTTAACAGCTTCGATCAGTTTTGGTCGAAAAAACCCGGAAACAGGGAAATTCTTGCTGAGTTTCTGGACTTCCAGTAGAGGTTTACTACCAAAATCTCGATTCTTTGGTTTAGATAGTAATCCCTTTTTTCGGGGCCCTGATGCAGATGGAAGTGCCCCAATTAATTTTTGAGTATAGGAATGTTCACCACCCGAACGGATTTTTTGTGTTTGACCCAATTCAATAACCTTACCATGTCTCATGATTGCCAGACGGTCCGAAAACTCTAATAATAGATTGAGGTCATGGGTAATAAAAAGGATTGTAAAACCAAGTTCTTTCCGTAGCTCAATAATCTTTGCAAGGATTTCACGTTCTACAATAACATCAAGTGCAGTGGTAGGTTCATCCATAATAATGAGTGGCGGCATTAGAGCCAGGGCGATAGCGATGACGGCTCTTTGTCTCATTCCACCTGAAAGCTCATGCGGATAGCTATCCAGACGGCTAACGTCAATATCAATCAAAGAAAATAATTCGTGTATACGATTATCTACAGCTTTCCCAGTTAGATCACTATGGATTTCCAAAACATCTTTGATCTGTTCTCGTATTGTCAGCACAGGATTTAGCGCATTCAAAGCGCTCTGCATTACGATTGATATCTGCTTCCAGCGGTATTGTAACACGTCAGTATTTGAGAGAGAAAGAATATCTTTATTATTGATTAAAACCTTCCCACCTGTAATAACGGCAGGAGGGGGAAGAGTGCGTAGCACTGCTTGGACAACGGTACTTTTTCCACTTCCAGACTCTCCTACTAAGCCAAAAATCTCTCCTTTCTGTATTTCAAAAGAAACATCATTTACTGCTTTTACAGGATTACCAGGTGTAATATAGTTCACACAAAGATTTTGGATGGAAAGGATAGAATTATTCATGGTCTTTCACAACTGGAGTTATCCCGTTGACAGCCTTATCCCTTGGAATGTTTTCACGCCATACCCGTTCTGAAATCAATCGCGGATTGGTTACTTCATCAATACCAAAATTGATCAATGTAAGAGCAAAGCTCACAATGGCAATACTTAGCCCGGTTGGGACAAAGGTCCACCAGGAACCTGTGAGCAGAGCCATGTCATTGCTGGCCCAGTACAGGTTGGTTCCCCAGGTGATCGTGCTTACATCGCCCAATCCCAAAAATTCCAACCCCACTTGGGCGCCAATAGCATAAATAGAGGCACCAATGAAAGAAGAAGCAAGAAGAGAAAGCATACGTGGCATAATTTCTATGACAATAATTCTGATGTTACGTTCCCCGCTGACGATTGCGGCTGATACAAAATCACGACTTCGAAATGTCATCATTTGAGAACGAATTACACGGGCATTCCAAGCCCACCCGGTAAGCACCAATACGCCTGTTAGTGTTGCAGGTCCCGGCGGTAGCCAACTGGCAAGGATCACCATCAGCGGCAGGCCCGGCATAACTAGGAATACATTGATTAGCAAAGATAGAAGATCATCAATACGACCACCATAGTATCCAGATATTCCGCCAATCAGAGCACCGATCAGGACAACCATAATGCCAGTGGTGAAACCAACCAATAGTGTCTGTCGCGCTCCGGAAATTGTCTGTGCCAGTACATCTTGGCCTTGACCATTGGTTCCTAGCCAGTGTTCCCAGGAAGGAGGTGAAAGCGGCGTGCTCAAAAATGCTGTGGGGTCCTGAGTAAAGAAAGGGCCAAATATTGCAAGAAAAACAAATACAAAAATGATACTAACCCCTGTCACTGCCTTGCGGTTCTGGATGATACCGGTGATCCAACGAGAAAAAATGCTATTGTGGATATAGTCCATTATATATTTATTTCCTTGTCCTTGGATCAAAAAATAAAATGAGAATATCTACTATCCAATTTGCAGCCAGTACTGCAAATGTAATTGTCATGAACAATCCCTGCATGAGTGGAAAATCCTGAGCACGTACTGCTTGCAGTAGCAGATACCCTTGCCCCGGGTAAGAAAAAATAATTTCTGTTAATAGTGCACCACTAAGAACAAACCCCAGGGCCATTCCAAATCCTGTAAAATTTGGTAAGATTGCATTCCGCGCCGCATATCGTAACATAATCAGACGTGAAGAAAGTCCCTTTGCATGGGCAAAAGAAATGTAATCTGTACCTAGGGTGGTAATCATAATATTGCGCATTGAGAGCATCCAACCACCCAGACTTACTAGGATCATAGTCAGTGCTGGGAGTGCAGCATGATACAGTGCACTCAAGATGAAAGGAATATTAAACCCGGGTGTTACGTCGTTTCCGTAAGCATGGCCAAGGGGAAACCAACTCAGTTCAAAACCAAAAATATATAGAGCTACCATAGCCAACCAGAAATAAGGGAATGCGCCGATAAATGCCAGAGCAGGTGGAAGGAAAGAATCCAGTTTACCACTTCTGTTCCAGGCAATAATTGTGCCCAATAGTGTTCCTAAAGAAAAAGAAATAATTAGGGAAAAACCAGCAAGAAAGATTGTCCAAAGAAGAGCGCTGGAGATTATACTGGTTACTGGTTCAGGAAAATATGCAATAGAAATACCTAGATCTCCCTGTAACATACTTTTAAGGTAAGACCAATATTGCCCCAATAAGGGTTCATCTGTTAAGCCGAAGGTTTCTCGAAGTGCATTCATAGCTTCAGGTTTAAGCTTACCTCGAAACCGGGCAAAAATAATAGCTGCTGGATCGCCTGGCATCAGTCTTGGAATAAAAAAATTAAGCGTTAATGCCGCCCATGCTGCAACGAAATAAAATCCTAATCGACGTAATAAATAGTTTACGGAATTATTCATTGTCTTTTCAGATTCACGAGTACCAAAAGGTTCTCAGGTGGATAGTTTGGTGATAAGGTGGCATATGGGTTTTCTTTGCTTGGAAAATTTGTAAAATATTTGGTATTGCATTCTGCCCAGGATGCTTCCGAAAATAGAGGCAGGGAAGGAGCGTGTTCAATAAATAAATGTTGTAGTTCGTATATGATTCCCGTTATTTCGTTCTGATCAGACGTTTGTTCGTACTTTCTGAAAAGTGAGTCTGCGGAAGCCAGGCCAAAACGGTGCCAATTTACGTCGGCAATTTCACCTCTCGGTTGCAAATACTCAGAAGACATCATTCCTCTATAAAGTGCATAAGGCGTAGTTCCCTTTTCGGCCCAACCGATGGCCAATTCAAATTCGCCTTTTTGCATACGGCTTATCCAGGCTCCGAAATCGTAGGTTTTTACTTTTGCTAGTATGCCAACGTTTTTAAGATTCTGGCTTACGACTTGAGCAGATCGAATCCAATCGCTCCAACCTGATACAATGATAATATCGAATTCCAGGGGGTTTCCATCCTGCGTATACCTCTGTCCTGTTTCATCTTTTATGAAGCCGGCATTATCCAATAGCATATTTGCCTTTTCAGGGTCATATATAGTCCAGTTCTCTGCTTGATTTAAATATGGCGAATGCCATTTAGACATGGGGCCAGACACGCCCGAAACGTGTGCTGGTTCGGTATAATTATACATGCCCACCTTAACCACCAGTTCACGGTCAATCGCGTAACTAATTGCTTTTCGTACTCTAACGTCACTGAGTATAGGATCCTTCGTATTTGTATGAAGAAATGTTGTGTGACCTGTCAGGGGAAACCAATACTTGTGATGTTCAGTATTTTTTGATACAAAGACACGATCAACAGCGGGAATAAAGGCTCCTGCCCAATCCAGGTTGCCGCTCAATAGCGCCAGTGTAACCTGTTCATTACTAGGGTAGGTTGGGAAAATAAGTTTGTTTATCTGGGGCTTTCCTTTTTGCCAGTAGTTGGGATTTTTCCCCAGTTCCCACAATTGACTATCAAATCGAATAATTTCTGTAAAAGGTCCCGTTCCAATGGGGTTTGGATTGGAATATTTCACGGGGTCGTCTATTGTGTTCCAAATGTGTTTTGCAACAATTGATTGTGTGGCAAGAGCATCAAATCCAGGGACGTAAATTCGTTTGAATTCGAATTTTACAATAGTATCGGATACTGCAACTACTTCCTTTAAATATCCCCAGGAATCTCGAGTATCTAGAGCACGGTGTTTTCTTTTGATGTTAAACGTAAAAGCCACATCCTCCGCGGAAAATGTTTCCCCGTCAGACCATTTTACACCATCACGAATTAGCATCTTTAAAACTTTATTGCCTTTTTCCCATGTATAGTCGAGTCCGAGCCATGGCACATATTCGCCCGTCATAGAATTATAAATAAATAATGGTTCATATATCCCGGATGAAGTTGGCCACCTTGCAGCGCCAGCTGGACTTAGAGGATTAAAGTTTCGTACCCATGATATTTGGGCTTCCTGGTAGACCTTAAGTCCATCTCGTTTTTTTAATTCGTTACTATTTTTGCAGCCAACAAGAATGAATAAACTAATCAGTATAGTATAGAATATATTTTTTATAATCATTTTTTATATTTTAAAATTATTTCTGAGTATAAACTCTCACATAATCAATTTCCATTTTAGTGGGGAATACATCATTGTCTATGCCCTTAGCACCTCCCCACCAGCCACCAACTGCAATATTAAACAATAAGTGAAATCTTTGATCAAAGGGCCATCTTTGCCACGGTTGGTTCCGTTTCGAGTATTTGAAAAAACTTTTATTATTTACCAAAACATTTATTTCATTCTCATTCCATTCTAAAATATAATTATTGAATTCTTTGCAAGCGGTTGGAATTTTAATGGTACCTTGTTGGTTTGTACCATATAAATCCCCTGCTTTTGCGATAGTATGTACTGAGCCAACAATGTCCCCTTCATTAAATCCTACATGTTCTAATATGTCAATCTCGCCGCTGTAAGGCCAGGGACCATAGGCCCAATCGGTAGGTAGGCCCCATAACGCACACCAAGTGCCCCGACCTTGTGGAAGTTTGGCTCTTATTTCAAAACGACCATATTTCCAACTGTTTTTCGTTTTTATTCTGGCGGAAGTGTATTCAGATCCCCGGAATGACTCTTTCCTTGCTTCTATGATTAATTTGCCATTTTTAATTCTGACATTGTTAGGAACATCTGTATAGTATTGGAGTTCATTGTTGCCCCAACCGCCGCCTGTTACCCAGTTTAATTCCTTATCTATTCGGATAAACGGTTTCTCATTTTTTGCGAGTCTTAGGGATTTATTTGGGAAATATGTACCTTCTAATCCTGGCTCCCCAGTATCTGTTATCAAATTTTTACTTGGAATAAGGCTTTTTGGAAAAGAATCACATTCCCATCCAAGAATCATTACTTCACCTCCGCCTTCTTCAAAATATTCAACCCGGATAGAGTATTCTTGATTTGCCTGGAGTTTTATTTTTCCGGAAGACTCTGTTGCTGGCTGTGGCTTCCATTGATTAATAATCAGCTGATCATCAACAAATAGCCTGACACCGTCATCTGATACGGTGTAGAAGGTATACTCAGATGAATATTCTGTTTTTAATGTCCCTTCCCAACGCACTGAAAAATTATCCTTAGGAAAACCATCCGGTATAAATATAGGCGAACTGATTCCATAGACATCAAATACAGGGGCACCTGTGCCAATATCAAATTCCCAGTCTGCGGTATTAATGGCAGAGTTATCAAACTCATCTTGCCAGACCAAATCCCAGCCATCCAATTCAGAATTTTTTTCGGATTTAGCGTATAACATAGATTGGATAACAAAAAAACCCAGAACCAAGATAAGTTTGGGTTTAATAATCACTTTAAGAAAACTTAAGATTAGTTTTTGGAATTAGTGCTATTTCTAATTTTGATTTTCACGGGAATCATAGAAATATTTCCAAAACTATCGCTGTTTTCTGCCACCATATTCTCAATAATACGAATTGATTTTTTCCCCAATTCATGAAAGTCTGTGGCAATAGA
>CAXCBH010000009.1:0-15915 GCA_963980675.1 uncultured bacterium
TAATCCTAGATAGAGCTTTTATGAATGAGCAACTCAACCTTTCTTTGACAACCATGCTGGACCTTGGCGATTATAATGGTGTGGAAGGCATTCCCGGTTCATTAACCGAGTACAAAATTGAATATAAAATAACCCAGGACTTTTTGGGACTACTGGGTGTGACAAAAGTCATTGGATCAAAAGATCACCCGGATGGCGAACAGTACCAGTTTAATAAAATGGAAGATTTTTCCCATTTCCGATTTGAATTAAAATATTTTTTCTAATTAGATAATATCATTGAAAGTAAAAGTTACGGGAGTTGGGCTCTACCTACCGCCAAAAATAGAAACCGCAGAAGACATTGCACCGAAAATCGGAAAACCTGTCGATTGGATCATTGATAAATCCGGCGTTAGTGAACGGCGTGTATCTGAAATTGATGTTGACCAAATGGGTGCCATTGCCGGGAAAGAGGCCTTGGGAAATGGTGGAAAACCGGATCTGATTATTAATGCCTCCGGTGTTCCTAAGCAATCCATTCCCGATACATCCACTTTTTATCAACGGGAACTGGGGTTTGAAGGTATTCCATCTTTTAGCGTTCATTGCACTTGTCTTTCATTCATCACTGCACTGAATACTGCTGCTTCATTAATTCATTCCGGTTCATATAACCGAATCTTGATTATTTCATCTGACCGTGGGACACTTGGTCGAAATTTTGATGAACCGGAAAGTGCTTCTCTTCTTGGTGATGGTTCGGCGGCGGTGGTCTTGGAACAATCTTTGGAAAACGAATCTAGCGAACTTATTTATTTTGATATGAAAACATTTCCAAGTTGCGCCAACTTAACAGAAGTCCGAGGTGGCGGAACAAACAAACATCCCCAAGATCCAGAAACAACTTTGGCAGATAATTTATTCACTATGGATGGGCCAGCAGTGTACAAGATAGCCCGAAAAGAAGTATACCGGATGATGCTTAAGACCATGAAGACCACTAGTCTCAAACGGGAAGATGTGGATTGGGTGATTCCACATCAAGCTTCCGGGAAAGCAGTGGACGCCTATATTTCCACTGGTGGATTTGCAAAAGAAAAGGTAGTCAGTATTATTTCAGAATTTGGGAATTGTGTGGCTGCCTCTGTCCCTATGGCTTTTGCAACAGCGGTGCAGGATGGACGAATCAAACGTGGTGATCTATTATTATTTATCGGAACAGGTGCCGGTTTATCTGCCGCCTGTGCTCTTATTAAATATTAATTATTTTATCAATATCATCTTTCTGACCTGCATATCCAACCCATCATTGATCTTTATAAAATACATACCGGATGAATATTTTGTCCCGTCCCAAGAAATTTGATGGATTCCTGAGTTGTAGATTTCCCCATTCGAAATAACATCCAACTCTTGCCCCAATAGATCAAAAATACGAATATCCATTTTCCGAGCATAGGGAATGGTCAAATCCAGTTTTGCAACTGGGTTGAACGGATTTGGGTATGGCTGTGAAATTCGAAATTGGTAAGGGAATGGATTTGCCCAAATAGAAACGCTGTCGCAATCTTGGGGTGAATAAACCGGGAATGAATAATAAAATTGGTCAAGACTCAGTTCAAAATGTTCACTCTCTGTTACACAGGTATCCACGTTGTCGCATAGCATATTCGCGCCAATGGCGAAATAAGGATAACCACCATTATCATCATTATCCCAATCCAAATTAAGGTCACAAAAACAATCTGGTAAAGATTCTAGATTGTTGTTAAACAACCAAAGATATGTCAAATTTGTTAAGTTACAAAAGGATTCGGGGATGGATGCCAATTCATTATATCCTAAGTCTAGAAAATACAAATTGGACAAATTCCCTATGCTATCTCCCAAGGATGTTATCACATTATTATTGATGTAAAAAGATTGCAACCCTTCCATATCGCTAAAAGATTCCGGCAAATCTGAAATTCTATTCCATTCAAGATAAAGGGAAGCCATGCCTGTCCAATTACCGATGTTTTCCGGTAAGACATAAATGGTATCATTCACACCGGAACTGTTTCCATAATTTCCCGCTACCATAAACCGAAGCCGGCCATTGAACCATGTTTGAGTTCCCAACTCCAGAGGTGACTGATAATTCAAATTATTTTTTGAAATGATTGAATCGAGAACTTCAATATCAGGATCATACAAACACGAGTCTCCGATTTGGATTGTTACATTTGAAGGCAATTCTGAATAATAAGTATAAGCACTATCACATTGGCCATAAAGATTGGAAAGGATGAATAGGGGCAAATATTTTTTCATTATTTCAATAATATAAGTTTTTGCGTCTGTGATCTTTCCCCAGACGTTAATTTTACAAAATAGATTCCCGAAGGCTGATTCCTAGCATTCCATGTTATTTCATGATTTCCGGGTTCAATAATATCATCAAGTAATATTTCAATTACGCGACCACTTACGTCAATAACTTCCAAAGATATGGATTCTAAATTCTTAACATTATATTGAATTGTAGTATTAGGATTAAAGGGGTTTGGAAAGGCTGGAATCAATTCGAAACGATCTAGGGATAATTCAGCTTCATTGGAGAGCGGTGATGTATATCCATTTACAACTATTACTTTTTGTTTTTCCGGATGATTCGTCGGGGTCATACTAATTGTAATTGGATTTCCGGTATCTGTGACTGACACATTACCAACAAATGAAATAATTTCTGATTCATTTGGCGATAAAATAATTTGATCAGTTTGAATATCAAACCATCCCTCTTGATCATCTAATTGAATTGACAGCACTAAATCATAGCTACCTTCATTTTGAAGTGTAAAAGATATTTCGGATGTTCCTTCAGGTAAATAGACACCTTCATCACTACCACTTTCCATAAAGTTGTTTATTAAAATACTGAATGCAGCTGGATATAATCCGGGAATCCTGTGTGCACGGTATACCGCACCATTTGGCAAACTTAAATTATAATTGACTTCCCAAACAATGTCCCCATTTGAAGTTACTTCCAAACTTCGTCCTCCTCCACCCACCGTTGTGATTAAAACATTTCCATTGTGTAATTTTTGAGTATTCCCTGAAGCAAATCCAAAAAGTTCTTGCTGAAGTTCATAAGACCAAACTAATTCTGAATTATTACCATCGATTGAAATTTCGATCGCTCTCGAAACTGGATTATCTGTCCCTCTAAATTCCGGAGCTAGATTCCCATTATCGAATGTGAGAATATTTCCATTATCCAATTTCTGAAGGCTATGCTGAAAACTAAAACCAATATCAGTTCCCATTTCTACATCACTCGATGCCATCTGGTGACCCAGATTCCAAATCACATTCCCAGATGGATAATCAATTTTTGTAATTCGGGATAAATGACGGGAGGAAATATAAAGGGCACTTTCTTCTTCATCAAAGATCACTGCATTCACATGGGTCCAATCATAATGAAGGTCTTGGTAAGCTTGGTTCCAGGTACCACCATATTGATCATAATCCATCATACTGAAATGGTCAAAAACACTCCATTCCCAAACAACATCTTTTGTATCTTTATTCCATTCTACCAGTTTATCACCAATCCAAGGAAATTCAATCGTTACACCATCAGCTTGGAATCCTAATCCCGAGAATAAGGGTGTCCAGTCACCGATGGGGATTGGGCCCAATGAGCCTACTTCAACGATTCCGAGATAATTCCCATTGGGAAGTTTGATCATATCATGATGAAGAAACTCATCGTTGGGCTCTTCCCAAATGATTTCACCATCAAATGTAAATTCCATACCAGGTAAATTATTATCTGTTCCAGACACGAGTGTGCAGCCGAACACATCTCCATATTGGCTGGTGCTGTAATAAACAATATTTTCACTGCCGCTATTCCATATTTCCTTTCCGGTTTCATCAATTGCAGCAGAAAAATAATTGAAGAAAGCACCAAAAACCGTTATACCATTTTGAATATCAGATGCATTCGAGATGGTTGTAGTTGACCCAGATAAAGGCGATCCCGTAGAAAAAGAATAAGGGTCTGTCCAGGTTCCGGATATCCCGTTATTGTAAGCTGGACGAATTCGCCAATAATATGTTTTATCCCAATCCAAGGTATCTTTTTCAATGTAAACCAGAGTTTGATTATCTGCTTGAATAACGTTGCTCGTGAAATTAGAACTCTCTGAGATTTGGATCTCGTAGTGTTCTGCTTCCGGTTCCTGTTCCCATTCAAAGAGGACATGAATATGATTTATTAAAATTCCATTTCCCGGGGAGACCAAGCCACCTTGAAGAATTGAAATTGACAAAATAGTGCTCAGTAAAAAATAAGATGAAAAATTTTGTTTGTTTTTACACATGTTAATTAAACGATGAAAGAAGGGATTAGTTAAATTTTAATCAGAAAGGATTCTGAGAATATTTCGTCTTTCAGACCAACATTGGGTTTAAAGTTATTAATTTCCATAATGGTTTTTTTACCATTCGATTTTTCCATAACCATTTTTGTAGGTATTACAAATCCATTATTTTCAATGAAATTTGAAATAGTTAGTGTTTTTTGTTTGATAGATTCTTGAGAATAATATTCTATCTTTAGGATTTTCCAATTTAGAGAATCTATCCAAATTTTTCGAGAATGATAAGCGCTCTCACTTTTGGGAAACGCTATAATTACCTGACAGGATTGACCATTTAAATATTCTGTGCTGAGCAATACTAGAGAATCTTGCCCAGTCTTTCTGCTTTCCAAGTCTTCATAAATAAAATCTGTACCCATAAAAGATTTTGATTTTTCTTTAGCTTTCACCCGTTTGGCTGTTTTTAGTTTGGGCAGAAAAAACCATTGTTCCGTTTTCCCATTCCGATAACCCCAACTTAATAACCCGGTACCTTTCACAGTTAAGGGTTTTTTGAAACGTGCTAAAGATTTTGACTTGAATTTCCCTTCTTTATAATTTTTTTTAAAACTGGTGAATTCACGGATTTTTATTTTTTCTTTCCCTCGTTTTACACGGACAATTTCCAGTTTAATATCTGAAATTGATGAATTTGGTTTTTGTGTGTTTAACACTTTTTCCATAATCTCTAATGCGGACAAATCCTGTGCTACCATAGAAGATGTAAAAAGTATATAAATAAATAACTGTTTATTTAGAGCTGGGGTCATTAGAACTAATAAATACCAATGAAAGGGGAGTTAATAAAATGCACATTATGGATATAGTTAAGTAATCTTTGTGATATTTCAATTCATAATATCCAGAAATTTGGAGACAACTAAACACGTATCCGATCAGAATAAAATCAAAATATTGATTGCCCAAATTGAGAAAAGATTTCAAAAAGGAACTCCCGGTCAGAGGATTTTCAAACCCTGCTAATCCAATACCATAGATGACAAGAGATACTGAGATTAGCAATAATACAAAACTTATAAATTTGTCTATTTGTTCTGTGTTCATCGATAGAGAAATTTAGGATTGATGAGGCTAATTAAAGCAGGCAAAGTTGCCAGCGCGCCAAATAAACATAATGAGATAGAACCCATAACCAGTATACCAAATATCTGAACAGGAACAAAAACAGAAAAAAGCAATGCAGAAAATCCAATTATAACAGATAATCCATTAAACAAAATTCCCTTTCCGGAAATTCGTAATGTGGTTGCAATAGCATCGTCCAATGAATCTCCAATCTTAATGTGTTCACGTAAATGCCACAGGAAATGGACTGTATAATCTACACCAACACCCACCAAAATTCCCGTTAACATGGATGTTGTCATATTTAAGGGAATATCCAAATAACCCATAAGTCCAAACATCATAATAACAGATGCCACCATGGGTAGCGTGGCTAGAAGTCCACCCGTAACAGATCGAAAGACTAAGGTCATAATAAGTAAAATCATTAAAATAGAAAAACAAAGACTTATCAATTGTCCTCGTAAAACCATTCGGGTTAATACGCCCAACAGCGCAGCACCACCCGTCAGTTCCATTGGTAATTTATCATAGAAGTTAGCATCAATAAATTGGTCTGTATCCTCCACAATCTCTGCAATAGCGAATGTTTGTACTTCTTTGAGTCGTAAAAATACCTGGGTAAAAACGGGATTTTCCATATCATCTAGGATCAAGTCAAAATCATCTTCACCACCAGTAATAGAATATAAGAACATGTATTGCAAAATCAGATCCCGATCATCTGGAATAACTTCATATGCAGGGTTATTGCCGTTAAAACCAGCATGCATTTTCTTAATCACATCTACAATTGAATATGACTTAGTTACTATCTTGTGTCTTGTCTTGATATGGTCTGTGAGCTTTTCAATATTATGTAGCGTCCCAGGAGAAAAAATATCGCCTTCTACAAGAATTTGCATTTGTGTTGATCCACCAAAAGCATCGCTAATTTTTGTATTGGCGACTCGCAACCTGGATTCAGACGGGAAATAATGATCAGGGTTCGTATCCACTTTTAGCTCATTGATTCCCATAGATAACCAAATACCTCCTGAAAGTAAAATAATCAGAACAGGAATCCTGAACCGAGTAAAAACTCTGCCCAACCTTACTAATAATTTATTAATACCTGAAAAACTGTCTTTTTTATTTAAATAAGTTGGACGCGGCACAAGCACCAGAATGGCAGGAATCAACAAAACACTTAGTATAAATGCCACCAGAATACCGAAAGAGATCAACAACCCCATTTCTCGGACTCGTGGCAAAACATGGAATAAGAGACTTAAGAAACTGATTATAGTTGTAAGACCTGCCAGAAAAATTGGGACACCCAATTTGCGTATGGTTTTACGCAAGATACTCCCTCGAGTGGCTTCCGGATCTAATATAGAGAATTCATAATAATGGGAGATAATATGAATACCATAGTTGTTTGCAATAGCAATAAGCATAATTGGGATTAATGTGCCGATAAAAGCCACGGGCATATCCAACCAGCCCATAATTCCAAAAGTCCAAATTATAGAGAAGCCCACTACGAAAAAGGGTAAGAAAACACCAGTCCAACTTCTAAAAGAAATCATTAAGAGAAGGATACCTAATCCCAAGGCAATCGGTATAAAAACCCGTAAATCCCGCTGCATATATTCAATTACAGTCGCCCTTGTGATAGGTAGGCTGGAAACATAGAAATTCTCCGGTGAACTGAATCGGTTCACCAGTTCAAATACTCTTTTCCGGAATTCAAATTCATCATATGCAAAGGAAGATGTGATTTGGCCAATGAAACATAACTTATTAAAATCATTCGAAACCAAATTTCCAACTATTCCTGATTGCTTCAGTTTAGATATCAATTCACTTTGGCCAGCAGAATCAACAGGAATGTGGACCAACAAAGGTTCAATTTCAAAACCACCATCATCTGGTAAAATGTGTTTTTGGGTGAATATAGAAGTAACCTTGCCGATCATGTCAATAGACTCCAGCGAATCCTGAAATATGGATAATTTCTGGAGTGTGGTATATGAAAATAGACTGTCGGACTCCACAGCAATAATAATGATATCACTTCCGGAAAAAAGTTCATCTATTTTTTCCATAGAATGGACGATTTCATGATCCCGCGGCAGCATGGATCGAACCCCCGGATCCAATTCTAATTTGAAGACCCTCCACCCCAGGATAACAGTGATGAGGATAACCCCTGCAATGATCGTCCGCGGGTAATGGGAATCAAAATTAAATAGTTGTCTGGAGAAAGATCTGAGATTCATAATATAAAAGACTAAAATTTACAGGAATAACAACAAGAATGGAATCCGTACTACATTCATTCTTCGTTTTGTAATTTTCATCATGCCATTAGATAATTCTCAATATAAAGGTCCGTTTGTTTTATTCGGGAATGGGGAACCTCCCACCCATACTACTCCAATAAAAATTCTTAAAAGCGCCGTGACTATTCTGTGTACCGATGGCGGCGCTGACAAACTCAAGAGCCTTGGACTTCAGCCTGACCTCATTTTAGGTGATATGGATTCTCTATCACTTGCTCACGAAAGTTATAATTGTGAAATCGTTGAATTAATGGATCAATCCAAGACCGATCTGGAAAAGAGTCTTGAATGGTGTTATGAAAATGGAATTGGACAATTGAGTTTGGTAGGTTTTTCTGGCGGTCAAGACGACCATAATATGGCAGCTCTTTGGACACTAGTATCCTTTTTCGAAAAAATGGAACTTACCTTTTACTCCAACTCGTCTAAAGTTAAATGTGTAAAAAGTGATACCAGAATTGACTCATTTACCGGACAAACTATTTCAATCATTCCTACCAAGGAAAATATTGAAACCAGCATTACTGGATTAAAGTATTCCATCAATAAATCAATTTTAAAACCACCTTCTTTCGGCACAAGAAATTCGGCTAAAGGAAGCCATTTTTCCATTCAATCCAATGGCCCTGTTTGGGTTTTTTTGAATTATGCTGAATGAACCATTCCCATTTTGTACTTCCTGTGTTTTACATGCCTTTTATTTCAAATACTAAAATATAAATAAAATGAGTCAATTCTACCTTCTTGATTGGGTAATCCTTGGTGCCTATGCTGTCAGTTTAATCTGGATTGGGATATTCCGATTGAAAGATCAATCGACGTCACAGGAAGATTTTATTTTAAGTGGTCGCCGATTAAGTCTCGGTGGATTTGTAGCAACATTGGTCACAACCTGGTATGGTGCCATTTTGGGTGTGGGCGAGAATACATTTTTATTTGGAATCCAAACTTGGTTTATTTTTGCTTTACCCTATTATGGGTTTGCTTTAGGGTATGCGTTTTGGATGGCACCCAAAATTAAAGAGAAAAATTTTCTGTCAATTCCAGATCATTTCCGGTCAAGTTACGGCGAGAGAGCTGGAATTATTTCTGCCTTACTTATAACATTTTTAGCAAGCCCAGCTCCATATATCCTAAGTATGGGCGTGATGCTCCAATTTTTATTTGGGATTGATTTTGGTCTTTCTCTTTTGATTTCAACTGTTTTCAGTATAGTGTATGTTTGGAACGGTGGATTTTCCGCTGTCGTAAAAACAGATATTCTTCAATTTATTTTGATGTTTGCAGGATTCTTTCTATTGGTTGGTTTTTCATGGAATAATTTTGAATCACCCTTGGAATTAATTCAATCCACCCCAGGCTCACATTTAGATCCATTGGGTGGCAATACGATCCAATATATTTTAGTTTGGTTTTTTATTGCAGCGTGGACTTTCGTTGATCCGGGATTTTATCAACGATGCGCTGCTGCAAAATCACCAGAAATTGCCAAAAAAGGGCTCCTGATTTCCATTGGACTCTGGGCCGTGTTTGATTGTCTGACCGTTTTGAGCGGACTCTACGCTGTGGCAATGATCCAAACCGATCAACCGTTGCATTCCTTTCCTTTACTTGGGGCTCATATTTTACCCATTGGCGTTTTTGGATTATTCATTACAGGACTTTTGGCAACTATTATGTCCACCATTGATTCCTTGAGTTTAATCAGCGCAATAACATTTGGGCGCGATATTCTCTGGCGAATTCAACGACCCCAGACAAATTCTAATCCAGTACCCTTGATTCGAAAAGGATTAGTTATTATTTCTTTTCTGTCGCTCTTTCTTGCATTTTCGGTTCCATCAGTCGTTGGGCTATTTTATGTTATCGGATCTATTCTCATTCCAGGATTAATTCTTCCTTTTGTTTTTACATTATGGAATGAAAAAATAACAATTTCTGAACGATTGGCGGGTTATTGGATCAAAGCACCAGTTGGTGTCTCTCTGATTTGGTTTAGCATCTCACAAATAAGTGGTCAGGCTTTTTTGGGAATTGAGGCTTTTTACCCCGGAATGGTAATTTCCTTTTTATTTTCATTTTACATCATGAACAGGACAAATAATGGCTATTGAAATTGAACGTAAATTCTTGGTGAAAGAAAAACCATTTCACCTAGAAAAAAAATCACTCCACATTCGACAAGGATATATTGTAAACGATCAAAAACAGGTCATACGGGTAAGGGAAAAGGGGGACGAGTATTTTCTAACTGTAAAGGGAAACAATATTGGTATTTCCAGACTGGAATTTGATTTTCCCATTTCGAAAGAAGATGCGGAAGAACTCTTGAAACATTTTTGCAAAACTACCATGATTGATAAAACCCGCCATTATGTAGAATTTAAAGGACACACTTGGGAAGTGGATGAATTCCACGGGGATAATGAAGGATTGGTTGTAGCAGAAATAGAATTAGACTCAGAAGATGAAGATTTTGCAATACCTGAATGGATAGGTGAAGAAGTCACACCCCACGAACGCTATTATAATATGAATTTGGCTACCCATCCATATAAAGATTGGTAAAAATAAAAACAGCCCGGATCGGGCTGTTTTTATCGAATGATCTTTAGTAGTACTTTATTGGGCTAAAGATTTCCCCACAGAACCAAGATCAGTAAATGCTTCATCCATCCTTTCAATCATGCCTTCTTCTCCGGCTCTTAAGAATTTCCTTGGATCATAAAGCTTTTTATAGGGAGTCCCATCTTCCGGATCAATTTGGTATTTAAATGCTTTTGCATTTTCTTCTACGTATGCACCTACGGCTTTTGCAAACGCAAACTGCGTATCCGTATCAATGTTCATTTTAAATACGCCATAAGATAAGGCCTCTGATATTTTTCCCTTGTCTGATCCAGATCCACCATGGAAGACAAGATCCAGCGGCTTATCACCAGTTGAACAGGTCTTTTTCACAAGTTCTTGAGAATTTTTTAAAATTTCAGGACGTAGCTTTACATTTCCAGGCTTATAAACACCGTGTACATTTCCAAATGAGGCAGCTAAGCTAAAATGACCGATGGGTGACAATAATTGGTACGCACGTAGGCAATCATCAGGCTGAGTATAAAGAAGTGGGTTATCTGCACCAATATCATCATCTGAACCCACGCCATCTTCTTCTCCACCAGTGACGCCCAACTCAATTTCAAGACTCATACCAATAGGCGCCATACGCTTTAAAAGTCGTTCACATTCGGATAAATTAAAATCTATATCCTCTGCAGACAGGTCCAACATGTGGGAGCTATATAAAGGCTTTCCAAATTTTTCATAGTGAACTTCACTATAACCTACCAAAGCTTCAACCCATGGAATTAATCCTTTATTGGCATGGTCCGTATGTAGCACAACACAAATCCCGTATTTTTCCGCCATGAGATGAATATGATGTGCCGCAGAAACAGAGCCAATCACTTTTGCTTCAAATGCATCTTCAAGGCTTTTTCCCGCATAAAATTGTCCCGCACTATTCGAAAATTGAATAATAACATCTGCTTTATTTTTTGCTGCAGCTTCCATGACTGCGTTTACAGAATTTGTTCCAACCGTATTGACAGCAGGAAGTGCATACCCACCCTCTTTGGCTGCTTTCAATAATGTTTTGTAATCTTCTCCGGTGACAACACCGGGTTTTAAAGAATATGACATAAGGTTCCTTTTAGTTAGAGTTGTCCGATTTCTTTTAGCATGGATTGATACCAATCCATATGTTCATCAAAGGGTTTTCCCCCTTTTATTCTTTCGAATTCTATGAGTCTTAATTCTTGTCCATGATCATCATCTAATCCAGCTACACCACTTTCCCCGATGATAGCTTTTTCAGCTCCAAAAAATGCAGATTGCTTGATTAAATCCAGGTCTCGTTCATTGGGCTTAGCTGATCGTGAGAAATACCCACTTTTTTGAACCAATGTTTTTTCTGCACCCAAAGCACCGGCAAATTGTTTTGCAAACCATTGTCCTGGGTTTATATCATCTAACCGCACATGGCCAAATGCATCTCGCGGTACTTCTTCTCCATTTGATTCCATTTCTCGAACGATGGTCTCCAGTCCTGCACCTTCGCTCAAAAAAATATTCACACCATCTTTTTCATCCATTCGCTTTATCAATCTTTCACATTCAATATTAAAATCAAAATCTGTTTCCGGAATATAGACTGCATCAATATCCCATTTTTCCTGATTAATCAGTAATTCGGGGATAAAGTTTCGTTGTTTCATTCGTTCCCGATAATCATATGCAGTGCGAGCCGTAAGCCATCCACAATTCCGTCCCATCACTTCATGAATAATCAGTTGTCGCGTACTGGTTGTATTCTCATTCGCAATATTTTCACAAAAAATAGCTCCCTGTTGTGCCGCTGTCCAAGCCCCTAAAGTTTGGGTGATTGGAAAAACATCATTGTCTACGGTTTTGGGAAGACCTACTACAGTAAGATTGTAATTATTCTCTTTTAAATAAAATGATAATTGTGCTGCCATTGTATTGGTGTCATCACCTCCAATGGTATGCAAAATATTAACTTTATCTTTTACTAACTGATCTGCTGCAACTTTTAATGGATCTTGGCCTTGTAAAACATAACCACGTTTAACACAATCATCCACATTGGTGAGTTTTACTCGACTATTTCCAATGAGGGATCCACCAAAATCATATAATGTGGCAAAATTTGTTTTTGCAGAGTTAGGAAATTCAATTGAGTTACCTAACAGGAGTCCTCTATACCCATTAAGATAACCAATCAATTCAGCATCGAGAGCAATCTCATTATATTTTTCAATGAGGGCACCAATGGAAGATGATAAACATGGGGCGATTCCACCAGCAGTTAAAAATGCTATTTTCATGATAATTGTATATTTTACCTAGAATAAAGACAAGGAATTTAAGGAGAAATAAAAATAACAAATAATTTTTTTAAGTTTTGATTTTTTTCATTTTCACGAGTTTCTGATTGGGATCCTAACCAACAACAATAAATCGTTGGCTCTTTTTTTTTATCATCTTTTTAAGTTAAACTCCTTCATTATACATTCATTTAATTCGCTAATCATACATGACTAAAGAAACCATTCTTTGGACTCCGTCCCATCCAGAGCAAACCCAAATGGCTCAATTCATTAACCGGGTCAATGAAATCTATGATTTAGAATTAAAATCTTATGATGAGCTATTCAATTGGTCAGTAAATCATATTTCAGAATTTTGGGAACAGATCTGGGATTTTTCCGAAATCAAACATTCGATCCCCTATACAAAAGTGGTGGATGATGACAAAAAAATGCCAGGCGCAAAATGGTTTTTAGGTGCCAAATTGAATTATGCAGAAAATTTGCTTCGATATCGTGATAACAAAATAGCCATCAAATTTAAAGGAGAAAGTCAATCGGTTCGGTCTTTGACATATCACGAATTATTTGATGAAGTTGAAAAATTGGCCCATTCACTTCGAGAATTTGGTATTCAAAAAGGAGATTGTGTTGCCGGATTTATTCCCAATTTACCAGAAGCAATTATTGCCATGCTGGCTTCTGCTTCCATTGGTGCAATTTGGAGTTCTTCTTCACCGGATTTTGGAATCAAAGGTGTCCTGGATCGGTTTTCACAAATCGAGCCAAAAATCATTTTTGCTGCAAATGGATACATTTATAATGGAAAAACATTCGATTCTTTAGACAAACTTCAGGGCATATTGACCAATCTTCCCAGTGTTGAAAAGGTTGTAGTAGTGGGCTATACCGAAGAAAATCCTGATATTTCACAAATTGAAAACGCGATTCTATACTCTGATTTTACTTCAAAGTCACCATATCCGTTGGAATTTGAACAACTCCCTTTCGATCACCCACTTTATATTATGTACTCATCCGGGACAACCGGACTTCCTAAATCCATTGTTCACTCAGCCGGCGGCACCCTAATTCAACATATGAAAGAATTGCAACTTCATTGCAATTTAATTCGAGAAGACAACATTTTTTATTTTACAACCTGCGGATGGATGATGTGGAATTGGCTGGCTTCTTCTCTTTCTGTAGGCGCCACTGTGGTTCTGTTTGATGGCTCGCCTTTCCACCCGGATGGAAATGCCATGTGGAAAATGACAGACGAATTAGATATTACTGTTTTTGGCACAAGCGCCAAATTCATTGATGCTTGCAAAGATGCGATGATTCGCCCGGGTGAAGCGGTGGACCTGACATCCCTCCGTACAATTTTATCCACAGGATCACCTCTCGTTGACGAATGTTTTGACTATGTGTATGAACATGTAAAACAGGATGTACTTCTCGCATCAATCTCCGGTGGTACTGATATTATTTCATGTTTCGCCTTGGGGAATCCAATGCTTCCTGTGGTTAGAGGTGAACTCCAATGTCGTGGATTGGGAATGGATGTCCATGCTTATAATGCAACAGAGCAATCTATGATTAATGAAAAAGGTGAATTGGTTTGTATCTCAGCATTTCCTTCTATGCCAATCCATTTTTGGAATGATCCAAATGGCATCAAATACCAGAATGCATATTTTGGGACTTTCCCCGGAATTTGGTACCATGGTGATTTTATTCGTATATCTAAACATGGCGGGATCAAGATATTTGGACGCAGCGATGCTACGCTGAATCCCGGCGGTGTACGGATTGGGACAGCAGAAATTTATCGTGTGGTGGAAGCAATGGATTTTGTGGAAGATAGTCTGGTGATCGGGCAGGAATGGGAAGATGATCAGCGTGTAATTTTATTTTTAAAAATGAAAGACGGTTTTATACTAAGCGATGAATTGATTGTGGAGATCAAATCCCAAGTACGCTCTAACTGCTCACCCAGACATGTCCCAGCCAAAATCCTTGAGACAAAAGGAATCCCCTATACAATTAACTTGAAAAAAGTGGAAATAGCTGTAAAAAAGATCATCCAAGGGGGAGATGTAACCAACCGCGATGCATTGGTAAATCCGGAAGTTTTGGATTATTATAAAAATATTCCCGAATTACAATCTTAGTCTAGTTGATCTAATATTCCCAGCAAATCAACTACTCGATTTGAATATCCCCATTCATTATCGTACCAGTTCAATGTCTTAACCATATTTCCCTGAATAACTTTCGTAAAGGGTGCATCAAAAATAGATGAATGTGGATTCCCAATAATATCTGTTGATACAACCGGCAACGTAGAATACTCTACTATTCGAGATAATCTTTCTGTTTGTGAAGCTTCATACACAGCTTCATTTAATTGATCTTCTGTTACATCCTGACTCAAAATAAATACGGAATCTACGACCGAGCCATCAGGTACAGGAACGCGCATAGCAATACCATCTAATTTGCCTTCAAGTTCTGGCAGCACTTTCCCCACTGCCTTTGCAGCACCGGTAGACGTTGGGATCACATTTTCTGCAGCTGCTCGACTTCTTCTCCAATCGGAGTGAGGGACATCTGCCAGTCGTTGATCATTTGTATATGCATGAATTGTATTTATAACACCAAACTCAATTCCAAAATTATCATGAAGAATCTTTGCCATTGGTGCCAAGCAGTTTGTGGTGCAACTTGCGTTAGATATGATTTTATGTTCCGATGTCAAACTACCATCGTTTACACCAATCACAACCATATTATCAATATCTTCTTTTGCTGGAACCGTAAGAATGATTCGTTTTGCACCAGCATCTAAATGTTGATTTAATAATGCTCTCGTACGAAAGATCCCGGTTGCTTCAATGACAATATCCACATCTATTTCTGCCCATGGTAGTTGGGATGGATCCCGTTGATTTAACATTTTAATCGTATTGGATGATGTTTTAAGAATATCACCTTCAGTTTCAACTGTATCGTTAAATCGACCCATCACTGTGTCATATTTTAATAAATAAGCTAAAGCATCATTGTCGGCTAAATCATTAATCGCAACCACATCAATATCATTTCGTTCATTCATGATTCGGAAGACCGACCGTCCAATCCTTCCAAATCCATTAATGGCCACTTTCATGATTTATCTCCTACATTTTCCAATGCCTGATAACTTTTTATCAATTC
>CAXCBH010000010.1:0-15897 GCA_963980675.1 uncultured bacterium
ACTTGACCATATTTCGATCAGGCGCTGAAAAAAGAGATCAAACTTTCCCCCGAAATAACCCATGGCACCACCAATCAAAATACCAATGATATAATTAATGATAGTTAATAGAAGTGCGAAAGATATTGATATATTAAATGCATAACACAGCCTCGCAAATACATCCCTGCCAGTATTATCTGTACCTAGCCAGTGCTTCCTAGAAGGAGGTTCATACATTTTATTACCTTCAAAGGTAATATCTTCATATGGTGAATATGGATACGGAGGCATCCAAACCCAGTTTCCCTGGTCATTATTTTCTTCGAATTTATCTTTGAGCTTTCTATATCTAGCCTCGCCAGGGACTTCTTGGGGAAACACTTTTCCTGGAATATATCCTGATACCACAGGGAAATATAAATTACTTTCATATTTTACAATCAGTGCACGGTTATTGATTAAAAATGGTAAGAAAAAGGATATTCCATATAAAGAAGAAAGAATGATTAAAGAATAATATCCCCTTTTTAAAGTTTTAAATTTTTTCCACCTCTTTTTAAAAATAGATTCATTCATCAAAACGGAATTATCTGGGCTAATCATTATTTGAACCTTATTCTTGGATCAACCAGCGCTAATATAAAATCGGAAATGATGTTTCCAAGTAGCCTAAGAATTACAACAATCACCAAAAAACCCAGTGTGACAGGATAATCTCGCTGGAGAACTGCTTCAAATGCCAATTTACCAAACCCTTCAATATTGAACACTCTTTCAATAAAATAAGAGCCAGCTATAACAACACCAATGATGTGCCCAATATTTGCAGCTATGGGAATCACACTATTTCTTATAGCATGGGACCAGATTACTCTCTTTTCACTAATACCTTTTGCAAATGCAGTTCGTACGTAATCTTGACTTAAATTTTCTAAGAGTCCATTTTTCATTAGAACTGTCAGAGTAGCAAAACTACCAATAGACCATGCGATTATGGGAAGGATCATATGATGTATCTGGTCAATTACTTTTTGAAATAAAGTCATTTGTTCCCATATTTCTCTAGGACTATGTAAGCCACCTAGTGGAAAATAATCCAAAAAGCTTCCTCCGCCTAGCATAACCAATAAAACACCCCCTAAAACCCATCCCGGAATTGAGTAAGTAATAAAAATCATTACGCTCGAACCGAAGTCAAATAAAGAGCCGTGATTAATTGCCTTTTTGATACCTAGAGGTATACAGACCAAATAGGTTAATATAATGCCCGTCAATCCTAAAAGAAGAGAAATTCGGAATCTTGGTGCCATGACCTCTGTTACTGGTTTAGCATAAATATATGACCTGCCTAAATTACCTGTCAAAATTCCTGAGAACTCTTTTTGGAATATAACTACATCTACAGATCCATCTACCTGAAGACTATCAACAGAAGCATACCATTCTGTACTTTTTGTACCATCTTTTTCATGTACCAACAATTTATCATTAGCTAAATATTTAACATCTACTAACCACAATTTTCCATCACGCTTTCCAACTCTCTTCTCTTTGATAGTTTCACCAAATGGAATAATAACTTCACGGTGTTTTATTTCTCTAGGCCATACACCCAACCATATGAGATATCTCTGGAATATAGGTTTATCAAACCCGTAAAAGCGTCTAAGTTCTCTTAACGCACTCTCGGGTAAAACATTCCCTCCCAGTTCCCCAGATGTAGCTGCACCTGGTTCTGCTCCACCCATCTGAAGTTCCATAATTGCCCTGTCAATTGGCCCTCCAGGTGCTATTTGCAAAATGATAAATACAAGGACCGTAGATCCTAAAAATGTAGGTATCATTAATAATAACCGCCTTAAGAAGTAAGTGGTCATATTTTTGTCAATTTATATGAAAATGCTATTTTAAAAATCTTTCCAGAAGGTATGCTCAATATCGCTTACTGGTAAAGCTTGATTGTCTTTTATTGCTTTCTGCAAAGAACTATTCTTTTCTTCAGTGAACCACCAGTGTTGAAGAACATCATAAAACCTACCTCCATATTTAGTCAACATATAGTCTGGATATCCAAACTTATTCCAAAATAGTAACCTAACAGGTGGCTCTCTTGAAAGACCCCAAGCTGCTGGGTGTTCTTCGGAATAAATACCATCTATTTCTTGAATGATCTTCACACGCTCATTCTGATCGAATTCAGTGTCATACAATGGTAATAATTCATCAACACGCTCACTCTTGAAGCCTGTGATATTATTGTTATTTTTCATGTCAGCTAAACTTGATTTCAATGATGTCTCTGGATTTGGATAAACAAGTCCACCCCAAGCCTGGAAATCAATAGTAAAATTTCTGTCCATTAAATTTTTCCAACGAGTAGTTGAATCAACAAATTTAATCTGCATATCTAGACCATACTCTTTAAGTATCTGCTGCATTGGAGTTATTCTATATTCAACTGATTTATTCACTTCTACCGTAAAACTTAACTCTTTTCCTGTTTTTTGATGTATCAAGTATCCTCTTTCATTTCTATTTACATATCCTGCTTCTTTTAAAAGTTTGATAGCTTCTGCTGGATTAAACTCAAACTTATTATTGTTTGGGTTCTCATACTCGCTACCGGAATAAAGTGAATTTTGAAGCATATACTCATTATATAATATTTCTTGATTAAACTTTCTTCGATCGTACAAATAAGAGAATGCATACCTTACACGTTTATCATCGAAAGGCCATTTTCGCATATTGAATGCATACCCCCATGTGCCTGCCGGTTTATTTGAGTGTACTCGTCGTTTTTGTATCCAGCCTTTATTTACTGCTTCAAAATTTGTTTCATCGACCCACATGGATGGTTTTCTAATTTCGAATATATCCGATTCACCTTTTTTCATCTTCTCAAACTGAAGAGCTGGATTGTCCTTCACTACATATATAGCAATTCTGTCAAAGTTATACATATACCTATTTTCTCTATCATCTCTAGCCCACCAATCATCCCTCTTCGTTAATGTATATGATTCCTGATTAAAAATGTCTTCATCTTTAATAGTGTAAGGTCCAGTCCCAGGAAGCAATTTAAAATTATATTCTTCAAGATAAGCTGTTCCATCAAGATCCTTTAGATAATGTTCTGGTAGAATTACCATTCCACCAAAATAGAGCATATTGCGCCAGTTCAACGTTTTCGATTTAACTTTGACAATGTACTTACTAATTATCTCAGGTCGCTCTATTTTTCCATATACAACCTGTGTAGATGGCATAAGTATGGTCTCATCCATTCTTATATCGTGTGAAGCAACTACATCCTCTGCAGTAACTTCCTGACCATCTGACCAACGAGCATCCGGATTTATCCTAAACCAAAATTCCATTTTATCTTCAGATAATTTCCAATGAGACGCAAGCCCTGGAGTATCTTCAAGTGTTACTGGATGTGAGCCGAGCAAACTTTCATAACAGAGGTCCATAATAACATAGAAATTTTCCGTGTAATTATAGTGCTGCCCAAGCACTCTGAATGTTGCAGGAAATCGACTAGATGTAAATTTTAAATTCCCGCCTTTTTTTGCTTCAGGACTTCCATAATATTCATAATCACTATCTTTAAAAGTATATGTTTCAAATCCCATACTTTGAGCAATCTGATCGAATCCGTATCCACCTTCTTCGGCAGTGGTAGTGGTATCCTTTGGTATAAGATCAAATTTGACATTTGATGATGACGATGATGAATTATTTCCACCCCCACATCCACACAAAACAAGTGTAAGTAGTATTAAAGTTATTTTTTTCATTAGAGTATTTTTCGGCTCAAAATCCTGTGTTTGATGTTTAAAAAAGGATGAAAATATAGGGAATGAGTCATTGAAATAATATCTTAATCCTAAAATGTAGTCTGGCCCTAAAATTATCTTTAATAAGGGTCTATTTTTTTATTTCGTGGCTATTCCCAAACCAATGAAATAATAAATCATGACCAGAAAAACGATAACTGAGAAAGTAGGTGTAAAAGATGCCATGGTCTTGGCTTTTTTGTAGTCGCGTTGCCAATCCTTATGAGCAATCTTTTCTGTGACCTTGTAGCCTCCTTTGTCTTCGCACGCTTTAATTAATTTTCGAAATTTTGGAATATCTTTTATTGGAATAGCTTTAATTCCTTTTTTTTCTGCAAGGTTGAGTAATGGATCTTCACAAGGATTAGGCCTATCGACCATTGATTCTTGCCCAAATAGAAACACGAAAAAAAGTATGGTAGAAGTGAATTGCCTCATTTAAGACCATAAAACACTTTAAAAGAGAATAAGGGTAATTCGTCAATTTTCATTTTTGGACCTGTTACTTTTTTCTTTTGGAGACGCCATTTCTCATTTTTGTAAGAATTGTCCATAAAACCCATTTTCATATCCAACCCAATTCGTGTCGATAAATAATAACGAATACCAATCATCCCGGAAAACCCAATCCAATCATTGATCATAGCATCCGTTGCACCCAAATCTGATACAGGTTTTGAATCACCAAAACTATTTATGAGCTTATTCCAATCTTCAGACTTGTCCCCGGGGGTTGTATCAACGGAAATTCTACCGCGTCCCCAAATTGGAGTTAGAGTAAAATTAAGTTCTATTCTTGGTTTCCAACGAAAATAAGTTTCTAAGGGAAACATCCTATAGATAATTGTTCGACGAAATACAGCTCTAGAATTTATCAATTCCATTTTACCTACTTCAAAAGATGAATAGGAATTATACCCCAATCGGGCATTACTGAAAAATTCATAATATACAGCCCAATTAAAAAGAAGATTTCGATTCAATATAGTACCCGGTGGAAAAGGGACATCAATATTTTCATCGAAGCCAGATAGACTTGGTTCATATAAACCAAGTCCTAAGCCGACACTAATTTTAGGTTGTGCCAACGAGGTGGATCCTGTAAAAAGGAAGAAAGAAAGAAAGAAACGTAGGATTTGACTCTTCATACAAGGTTCTTAATTTAAGCCCCATGAAACAGATGATGAGCATATTCCTTTTTATTATTTCAGTGTTGTGGTCGAATTCCCAGTATACTGATGTCCAACACGTAATCGTGAAATACAATGGAAAGTCAATCGTTGGATCCGTTGACTCCATTGGGATGGAATTTGTTTACTTTTACTCTAAAGATACAGGCGACTCAGATTCACTTTACTTGAGAGATGTTTATTACATCTACAATGATTTTAATCGGGTTTTTCACAGTAGTTGGAGTTTTGAACAGAATCTACAAAAAATGAATAATCGAACCGGTACCATTTACACCTTGAGTGGTGATACGATTATTTTTTTGGATATAAAATTCAATAACGATATGATAAACCCGGAACTTTTTATAAAAACAGGTATCAATCAATCTGAATTTATTCCCCTTCTTCATATCGAAAAAATATATACAGATTATTCAATTCTTGAATATTCTATTGAACGGGGATTTTTCTACCCCTTCTACACGTTCCTGATTGGTGCTACACTGGATATTAGATTGAAATGGGATAAAGATCGAAGAATGATACCGCAAGTCTGGGATCAATATAATGATCTACTCCCAGAAGCGAGTTTTATAGGGCTGTACGAAACAGGCGTGACCTATAAAACTATTTCATATATCATTCCTATATCTGTTCTAACATCTATGATTTATGACCTTTGGAAACAAAAGAATTCATTTTATTTTACACCGGTTTATGAAGAAGATAAATTTGGAAGAAATATGTATGTTTTTTCATTGAAACACAAAGCTTCCACCTACATACAACGTATGATATTTCGAATTGAGAAAACTAAAATCGGTAATAATGTCTTTAGGTGGTTTCGAAAAAATAGGTTGTAAATTTCGGTCATGATACCAAGTAATAAATTTTTATCAAATTTTGGGATAATCATTCTTTTGCTTTGCACCTTATCGTGTGATAATAAAACAATCGATTTACCCATCGCTGATACAACCCCACCGCAAGCTGTCTTAATATATCCTGTTGATGGCATATCCGTGGCTGGTGACATTACTGTTCTTGCACGTGCGACAGACAATGAAGAAGTTGATTCAGTAGAATTCTATATAAACCAAAAAAAGGTTGGTAGAGATAATTCTGGAGTAAATGATATTTTTGATTTTGTATGGAAAACCGGAGACTATACCGAGGATGAGTATCATTTTGTATCTATCATTGCTTTTGATGGTTCGGAAAATGCATATGCATCTTTCCCAATTCGCATTAAAGCAGATAATCAGGATAATGAACCCCCAACTGCATTTTTATTAAATCCATTCTCTGGACAATATGTAAGTGGAATCGTTAATATTACTGTTGCAGCATCCGATAATGACAGTATACAATATGTGAGTTATTATGTGAATAATGTTCTCCAGGGGTATGTTTTAGAGCCACCCTACATTTTCCCATGGAATACTCTTTTATATTTGGATGATCATTATTCTATTTATGTCATCGTTCGGGACATGAGCAACAATTTAACTACTGTTCCTCCTGTCAACGTGATTATTGATAATAATCAACAAAATGATGTAACTCCGCCAACCGGGTCTATTGTCAGTCCACCCGCAGGATTAACTGTAAGCGGAAGTGTTGATATCATTGTCAGTGCAAGTGATAATAGAGCTATGGATCAAGTGGCTTTTTCCATCGATGGTACTTACATTATATCGGATGGTGAAGTACCATACCATTATTCATGGGATACTACTTTGGAAGAAGAAGATATAGAACATACCATCAGTGTTGTTTTGATAGACCTGGCTGGCAATGAATCTCCTTTAAACCCCATTACCGTTTTTGTAGATAATGATCCAGCAGGAGATATAACACCGCCAATAGTGTTGATCACGAATCCGGTGGCTGGTCAGGATTTAACTGGAACAGTCTCAATCGAAGTATTAACCGAAGATGATACTGGCATGGACCGAGTTGATTTTTTTATCAATGGTGATTCTGTCCATACAGATACTTCTAATCCATTTGATTATACTTGGGACACGGAAACCGTTACCGATGATATGGACCATATAATTGCAGTGGTTGGCTTTGATTTGGGTGGGAATGCGACCCTTGCCCCACCAATTGCAGTCTATGTAGATAATTTTGATAATATTCATCCTACTGGTCAAATCCAAAACCCGGTTGCAGGACAAACAGTTACTGGGACTATCATGATCGAAATTTCAGCTACAGATAATATTGGTGTGGAACAAGTCAACTTGTCTATTGACGGAATTCCAAGAGATACTTTAACCACATTCCCTTACACCTATGAATGGGATACAACAAGTGAGACCGACGATGAAGATCATGTCATTAGTATCATTGTTTCTGATTCATCTGATAATATAAGCTATGTACCTCCAGTGAGTGTTTTTGTAAATAATATCATTGATGACATCACACCACCGGTTGCATCTATCTCCAACCCTCTTTCCGGACAAACTGTGAGTGATACTGTTTCCTTTACAGTACAGGCAGTAGATGACTTTGGTGTGAATAACGTTGAATTCTTTATCGATGGAGAATCAATTGGTACTGATTACACGGAATCCTATCAGCTTGAATGGGACACAACGCCTTTGGAAAATGAAAGCCAGCATACTTTATCTGCCTACGTAACTGATCATGCCGGACATACTACAATTGTTCAACCAATTCTCGTAACAATATCGAATTGATGAAATCTTTCAACCTAAATATCATATTAATTTCCATTCTGTTATTGAGCTGTGAAGGTCCTTTTTTCAAAGTCCAAAAAGAGCCCGATTCCATCCCTCCCACATTAACCATCACATTTCCACCTGATCAAGCAATCTTGTCTGATACAGTGCTAGTATCGGCGTATGCGTTTGATAATGTTGAATTAGGCATGGTAACTTTGTATTTGAATGATTCTGCTATCATCTCAAGTAAAGACGCCCCCTACGAATACACATGGATCACGACCGATTATGCCGAAGATGAACAACATACCATTTGGGCCAAGGCAGAAGATGCTGCAGGTAATTTGACTCAAACCAATCCTATCCGTGTATTAATCGATAATTTAGATAATATCAATCCAACTGGCACATTGATCTTCCCTTATACCGGTCAAACTATTTCTGGAGAGATCACTATTATTGTCGAAGCAAATGATAATGAAGAAGTTGCATTTGTGAATGTCTATATTGATGGTGATACCGTTGCCACCCTTACTGAGTCTCCCTATACTTTTAATTGGGATACATCGGTTGAAGTTGATGATATTAATTACACCATACACGTTCATATCCAGGATGTAACAGGAAACCAGATTACCCTAGGGCCAATTAGTGTTTTAATTGATAACTATGAAGCTGATGATAATATTCCTCCAACAGGTACAATTATTCACCCGCCTTCAGCAGCAACTGTTTCAGAAACTATTCTTATACAAGTTTCCGCTTACGATAACGTTGAAATGGGCTTTGTAGATTTTATTATTGATGGATCCTTCGCAGGGCAGGATTCAGTCTTACCATATGAGTATCAGTGGAATACAACCGTAGAAGCTGAAGACGCAGACCATATTATTAATGTAAATCTTACTGATGCAGTTGGGAATACTACCGCTCTTTTCCCTGTTACGGTTCGTGTTAATAATATTGATGAACCAGATATTATACCACCAAATGTGGTTATTTACGAACCTGCGGCCAATCAAACAGTTTCCGGTATGGTGAATATCACAGCAATCGCTACGGATAATGAAAGCATCAACCGAGTTGAGTTTTACCATAATTATGAATTAGAATTCATAGTAACATCTTACCCATATCAATATGAATGGAATTCAACGAACGCTGAAGATGATTCTGAACATATCTGGTATGTTAAAGCTTTTGATACCAGTGAGAATGATACACAAACACAACCCATCGCAGTTTTTGTGGATAATGAAGATGATATTCCACCTACCGGTTTCATTCTTTATCCTTACGCTGGTCAAACGGTGAGCGGTGTTGTACAGATTCAAGTATCAGTATCAGATAATTTAGGAATAGATCAAGTAGAATTCTTTATTGATGGGAATACGGTAGGAACGAATTCTGAATATCCTTATTCCTACGATTGGAATACCGAATTAGTTTCAGAAGATGATGACCACATCATTTCCATTACAGTAACAGATTTAGGTGGAAACTCCACAGACGTCTCCCCTATCGCTGTTTTGGTTAATAATGTTGTTACACCAGGAGATGACACAACACCACCAGTTGTAGCAATTCTTACACCAATTTCAAATCAAACAGTAGGTGATACTGTTTTAATTTCTGGTTTTGCCTTAGACAATATGGGAATTGCGAATGTGAAATTCTATGTAGATGATGAATTAGTAGCAACGGTAAGCGACTCTCCTTATACGCATAATTGGGTAACCTATGAATTATCTAACGGATCAGAACATGTGATACAAATGACTGCAAGTGATCTATCATCCAACCAAACAACTGCTCAACCAGTAGTTGTAACTATTCAAAATGAATATTATGGAGCAATAGAGAATTTTTCATTATTCGTCTCAGAGGAAAATATCTCCTTGAGCTGGGATGCCCCATACAATGCTGAAACATTCAAAGTGTATAGGGATAGCGTTTTCTTGGTTGAAATATCAAATCAAAGCTATGATGATACTATAGAGGGTGGAGTTGAACATTGTTATCAAATTTCTGCAGTAAATAGTGTGGGAATCGAAGGGCCTTTATCCGAAGAAGAATGTGGTTTTCCACAATTACCAGCTTCGGAATCTTTTAATGCTACCATTAATGATACAAATGTAACCCTGGTTTGGGCTGCAGTAGATAATGCATCCGGGTATATAATTTATCGTGATAATACAGAAATTTGGAATGGCACAGCCTTGACCTTGACAGATTTGGGTCTGACTTATAATACCACATACATTTATAACGTGGTTGCCTTTGACCTTGAAGGAACTAATGGAACGGAATCAGATCCTTTAAGCGTAACTATGCCGGAAGAACTCATCGCGCCTGACCTTTCCTTATCTGTTTCAGGAACAGACGGGTCTTTGAGTTGGACTTCTTTATCATCTGCAACAGCTTATCGAGTTCATCAAGACAGCGTTTTTATTGAAGAAGTCACAATAACTAGTTATGAGACTGAATTAATCCACGGCGTTGAAACTTGCTTTACAGTCACTGCAATTAATGATGTTGGTTCAGAAAGTGATCCATCCAATGAAGAATGCGGAACTGGGGATTTTACACCCCCTGCTCTCTCACTTTCCGTCACAGACTCAACGGCTTCTCTTACCTGGAATTCTGTGGTATCAGCAGAAAATTATTGGGTATATCAGGACAGTACTTTTCTAATTGAAGTTTCTAATCAATATTTTAATGTTGAAATTGGTACTGGTACGGAAACTTGTTTCGGGATCAAAGCTGTGAATAGCTATGGCACTGCAAGTGATACTTCTAATGAAGAATGTGGGACTGGATCTTAGGGGAAAAACTTTTCACCATCACAATCATTTAAAGAATGTATCAAATGGATTGTGTCATAATCATCAGAAGTGAATGAGATTCTTCCCGAATCGGGATTAGAAAGATTTATCGAATAATATTCAGGTAATCTACCATAACTGACAGTCTCAAGCCCTGAACTATCTTCATTGAATTCCAGTACTGTATAATTATAAATCATCCAGCCATTTCCTATCCAGTTTATTGAATCCAAATACGACTCCAAAGATAATGTCATTTCGGCAATCGTGTCATAGATTGAGGACAATGTATCATTCCCCATATCCAGGTAGAATGTAGAAGGTATGCTGTAACTGACTGGTAGGACACACATTGTTGTCGAATCATAATTTGAAAAAATCCAATTCCCAGATGGTTTATAACATTCAATAAAAATAGAGTCCGAAAATTCACCAATATTTGTTGATTGATCTTTCGCTCTTATTTTATACCCAAATGATTCCTGCCAATTGATTGTTGTATCTGAAAAAGATAAATCAGATCCTCTTACTTTTGATAATGAATCAAAAGACAGGCCCAAATCAGTAGACCTGAATATATGGTATTCGCTCACATCATGTGATGCAGATTCGTACCAAGTGATTTGAATTCTAGGGTTACCATTTTTTAGTGTAAAAAAGCCTTGAAGTCCAGTTGGATAATCTGGTGCATCCTCATCAATATCACAGCCTATAAATAATAAGAAAACAATTAATAATATTTTATGGGTCATGATAGAGATTATAGGAAATATTTGAAATTAAAAAGCCCCGATTTCTCGGGGCTTTTTTTTTATGAGCGAGAGACGAGATTCGAACTCGCGACCCCCACGTTGGCAACGTGATGCTCTACCAGCTGAGCTACTCTCGCATTGTAAATGATCATTAATCCTAAAATAGGGCGCGAAAAATTACTTTTTGGATATTAGTCTGACAATGGAGTTTTTGGAAATAATTCGAATAGTTTTTTCTGCCGCTGCCAAACCAGATAAGATGCTCCAAGAAAAACTAAGTTTTCTAAGATCTTATTCCATCCTACCATCTCACCTTCTTTTAATCCACAACCACATTCAATGTTAAATCCTCGAAGCGTGGCTTGAAAAATGAATAAAATGAAGAGTGCCATCAAACCACCACTAATAATTGATGCACCATCTACCATCAAACCTGCAACCAATCCAATGCCTATAAATAATTCCAACCATGGAATTATCAGGGCAATTAAATTTTCAAACCCCATAGGTATTATATGATAATTGGCTATATCACGTGCAAATTTCCCAGGATCAAGAATCTTATCATAACTCGCATAAATAAAAATAACCCCAAGTAGGATTCTTATTAAAACGATTAGCCAAGGATGAAGTTTATTCATTTATTTCAATCTCCAGGCCTGCATCCGTCCAGGATTTCCATCCTCCCTTGAAAACGAATATGTTCATAAATCCAAAATCTTGTAATTCATAGGCCAATTCTTCGCTTGAACCACAATCATCATCACTGCAATAGATCACGAATCCTTTTTCATATCCGATTAAAAACTCAATTTGTTCTGATAACAGTCCCACATCATCATTGGCTATGGCACCAGGAATCATGCCATCCGATAAATATTCTTCTGCTCTGGCATCTACAAACAATAATCCTGTTTTATGTAGTGATTTTGCCAATTCAAGATCAATTTCTCGTATTTCTGGTTCTAATAAGGTTAATAATACATCATTGACATTGTTAACAACTTTTATTGGTTCAGCCACCCAGGATATGGCATCAGTTCGAACCAAATTAGATATGAAGCCAGCCAGAATAGAAACTATTATAAAGAATGTTACCTGTTGTTTAAAACTCACAATAAGGGTGAATCTGGATTTGGGTTAATGATCGTGACCAACGTGATTTTGCTTCTGCTTAGATATTGGTTTGCTTTTTATATTTGATTTCGATTTTGGTCTTGTTTTTGCAGCCTTAGGTTTCAATGAACTACATGTAGCCAGAGATTCATCAACGAATGCCAATAATTCTGGATTATCCTTTACTTTTTTATTCAATGCAATTGTTTCAAATGTCAATGTATTCTGGGCTGATTTTATCGCAGTTTCAGACTCTTTCAATTTATTTCGGTTTTGTTCAATAATTTTCAAAACATTGGCTTGGCCAGCATACAATTCGTCTAATGATTTATTCGGATCTTTCTTTTGTAGGCGTTCAAATCTTTTTCGAATTGAAGAAATATTTTTTTCGTGGGAAGAGATATCAACGATTGGAGCGTTTTTATCCTCCATATTGACACTTAATACAGACATGTATTTACCCTGTTTACCACAGGAGTATAAAAAAGGTCCCCCCTCTGTCTGTTTCGTATTTTCCCGGGTCATATTTGTACTTCCACTGGTCACTATGAAATCGGCATTTGCAAATAACGTAGGTAATTCACTATATGTTTTTCTATCACTATTAACCATGATCACAATGATATCTGCTTGTTTGGACACTTCATCTATATAATGATTCCCTGCTTCAATATAGTTATCAGCAATCATACTCTTGGTTGTATCGGGTAATTTATCCGTGACGCCCACAATTCCAATTTTCAGTAATTCCTTTTCAATAATTCGGAAAGGTTCAAATAATAGCTTATTAGTTTGTGCATCACGAAGATTAGCTGACAAAAAAGGAATTTCAGTTTTTTCTTCCATACTTTTCAAAAATGAAAGACCATTCAGCACTTCATAATGCCCTACATTGATTGCATCACAGCCAACTCTATTATACCCTTCTAAGATGGCACCAGCACGATATAACTCTGATTTTTTATTTTTAGAATTTAAATTTGCAGTGCTGAAAAATAAATCTCCAGCATCAATAATCAGTGGATCGACTCCTGAATCACGGAGTTCATTCATTTTAACAAAACGCCTGGACAGACCGCCCATTGGATTCTTTTTTCAGCCGCACGGATCTAATTGACCATGAACACTGCCGGACAACACAAGTGTAACGGATCCGTGTCCAGATACCTCTGAGCAAGACGAGAGAAGCAGGACTAACATGAGCGTGGTAATTGAATATTTTACAATAGATTTCATTTATTTTTATCCGCCACTAAGTTTGACAGAATACCCTTTTTTTATTAATAATTGTTGAATTTTTTCACGTTTATTGCCTTGGATCAATATTTCTCCATTCTTAACCGATCCGCCAACACCACATCCTCTTTTTAACTCTTTTGCTATGACCATTAGGACATCAATTGTTTCTTGCAAACCTCTCACGACAGAAACAACTTTACCTCCACCTTTCCTATCCAAATGGAGACGAACTTGTTGCTGAGATGGGTCTACAATAGGCATCATTTCTGTTTCATTTTTCAATGAAACTCCTTGATCTGTTGAATAGATAAGTTTTGAATTAGTCATAATTGTTCTCTCAAAACAAATAAAGAATAAAATTGTTCCCTTTTACAAGGTGAAAACATACTAATTTTTTGAAGTAATTAAACAGCTACAATTCAGTGGAAATGAAATGATCTGTTTACATATTGTAATGAGAAAATTTATCCAAATCACGCTTATTATTATTTCCTGCCTTTCAGGACAAAATTCCAGCTCAGCAAATGGATCCATTGTAGAAACCGGAATCTTTTTGAAAGACCTTCATTTTGATTGGAAGCTACCCCATAAAGATAATGGAACATTTTATTCCATTGATCTCCATGAATTCAAATTTGGTTTTTCTGATCTTAATTTTTCTCAGGAACAAAAAGGGAGTACACATAAGATAAATACACGAATCTCTGGTCCTAATTTGAAAATAGATCAGCTGGTTTTAAATGCAAAGGTTACTTCGAACAATTGGTTAACCAGAGAAAGGATTCGCCGATTGGAAGAAAGACAGGAAAACCCTAAATCTGCTTTATACCTGATTGCAAATGCAATAGACCTTTACAAAGTAGACCTGGAAGAAAACCCTAAATCATTGAATGACCTTTATGTGAATCAATACCTGAACCTTGATGCCTATCCTTTTGACGATCCAAAATGGTCCTATTCATTCACGATACCAGAACAAATTATAGCCCAACCCACGCAAATAAACCTTGTCACTGAAACCAAACCATTAATTCTTGATTGGAATACCCGGGAATTACAATTCGATTCTATCCAGGATTCTCTTTATAAAGTGCCCTTTGTTCAATGGGATTACCTATTGGATATTCAATCAATTTCTCAATTATTTTCATCAAAATTGGAAATCGATCTTTCACCTGATAAGACCGCCTTTGATCTCCTGCTTAAACGAGGACAATTTAAATTAGATAATATATCTTTTACTGCAACACCCGGAGATCAACTTACTAATCGGTCCCAGGTATTTCTCCCTTCTCTTAATCTAGAGACAAATAATTTAGCTCTTTCCGGAGGGTTAAAATCCAAACCCATCATTCATCAAGGACAAGGAAAATTCTCCCTACGTAATTTTGAAATCAAGATTCCAGACGATTTGAGAGAAGAGCCTGAAATTCAAGCCATGATAGAAACATTAGGTATCTGGAATAATTCTCTCAAGATCAGGTTAGTTGAATTGGAATTGAATTTGCTCAATGAGCGTACAGGAGAGATTAGTTTTATTTTTCAAACACCATTTATAAAAATCAGTGTGGATGGGGATTTTTCAATACGACAAGATCAGATTCATCCTGAAATATTACTTCATCAAATGGAAATTAAAATTCATCCTATTGCACTGGGTGTTAGAAAATGGATACGGGAATGGGAAAGAAAGAATGGAAGATCACTCAAAAGAAAAGGTGCAACCGTCGTATTAAAAGTGGAAGGATCTTTAGAAAATCCAGTGATCCATGGAATGGATTAACGCTGCTTTTGATGTCCTAAGATATAGAGAAATTCTAAAACAATACTGGCGCCTGCTAAAGATGTAACATCAGCATGATCGTAAGGTGGAGCTACTTCAACCAAATCAAATCCAACAATATTTAGATCTTTCACTCCTCTTAAAATTTTCAAAACCTTATCTGTGGACATTCCGCCAACAACCGGTGTCCCTGTTCCCGGCGCATATGCCGGATCCAGACAATCAATATCAAATGTTAAATAAACAGGCATTTCCCCTACACGTGACTGAATCGATTCAATAATCTCCCCTGCAGGAATGTCATTTGCCTTAGCTGCATCAATTACTTGAAATTCATGGGACTCCTTTTCATATTCTGTCCGAATTCCAATTTGAATTGAATGTGCAGGATCGATCAATCCTTCCTTAGGAGCATGATAAAACATACAACCGTGGTCAATTTCATGGTCACTGGGGTAGGTATCTGGATGAGCATCAAAATGAACAAGGG
>CAXCBH010000011.1:0-15881 GCA_963980675.1 uncultured bacterium
GATTTTAATAATGGATAATGGGTGCACCCCAAGATTAATGTATCCACATTTGATCGTTTGATAGGTTCTAAATAAGTGGTAGCTATGGCAATCGGAACACTGCCTGAAACCCAGCCTTCTTCAGCTAAATGTCCAAATAGGGGGCAAGCCTGGCTCACAACAGAAATTTGATCATTCGCTGCTCTTAGCCCATCGCCATATGCATCCGACTTAATTGTGGCATTAGTTCCTAAAACGCCAATTCGATTATTTTTTGTAACAGCAATCGCAGAATGAATGCCCGGTTCGATAACCCCTATAATGGGTAAATTAAATTTTGATTTAATATAATCAAGAGCCAACGATGAAGCCGTATTGCAGGCAACTACTATCATTTTAGAATTCTGATCAACCAACCATTGTGTTATCTCATTCGAAAATTCCTGAATTCGTATCTTGCTTTTATTTCCATAGGGAACTCGGGCTGTATCTCCCACATATAAAATTGATTCATTCGGCAAGGATTTAGTCAATGCATCCACAACGGTAAGTCCGCCAATTCCAGAATCAAATACACCGATAGGTCTATTATCCATCTTTATTCCTCAGCCAACAATTTTTCGCGGGAATATTTAAAATGTTTGATCCCTTCATATACCGCTTCGGCAAGCATCTGTCTATACTCTCCTTGCTTCATTTTTTTTTCCTCAGCAGGGTTGGAAATAAATCCAAGTTCTACTAACACATTTGGCATGGACGCACCGTACAGGACATAAAACCCTGCTTGTTTTACACCACGATTTGGAGTTGTCAATTTTTTATCCAATTCCATTTGTATAATGGCAGCAAGATCCTCGCTCTCTTTCAAAAACATACTTTGCGCCATTGTGGCTAAGATCATTTTTTCACCACTAAGGTCTTTATATTGGCTCACGTTTTCTTCAAACTGAATTACCGAGTTTTCACGCGCTGCAACTTCAATGGCTTCATCGCTTTTTGCTAGGCTATAAAAGAATGTATCAAAGCCTTGTATTTTTCGATTATTGTTAGAATTAGCGTGAATACTTACAAACATCTTTCCATCTACATCATTCGCTATTTTTGTCCGATTGATCAGAGGCATCCAGACATCTTCATCTCGTGTATAAACAACTTTGATCCTTGTATGTTTTTCTAAAAGCCGCCCGATCCGTTTGGTGATATCAAGCACAACATCCTTTTCTTTTGTGCCATATTTCCCTATGGAACCTGGATCCTTTCCGCCATGCCCCGCATCCAATACAACCGTGTCTAACCGTTGACTTTCTCTCACATTGTCTATGCGTTCCTCTATCTTCCCCAAAGGCGTTCGAAGAGTTATCACAATTTGGTTGGGATCCAAACTTTGATCCAATTCATGACTAATGACTTGGGAACCAAGTTTAAAAGCTACTTGTGCAGTTTCACCAATTTGATCCGATTCAATCCTGCTAATAACGCCACGAGTCAACCCATTATTGATAGTCGTGGTATCCACCATTGCCCCTGCAACTGTCAAATAGTACCACCCATGCTTATTAATGAAAGAACTGATATTTCTCTCTGAAAATTGCTTACTCGTATTCAATCGAATTATGGTTCCGTTAGATTTTACATCTATGTTGATACCGGTGATATTGAAATGGATCACATCAATATCAAGGAATTCTTTCTTTCGATCAAAATTGATCCCTGGCAGCACTGTTGATTTTAAAATATCCAAAAATTCTTCTGCTGGAACATAAAGATCATGTGATTCTACTCTTGTGATCTGAGGCATCTGATAGGGTCGATCATCTATCATGACAAAACTAGTATTCCCTGAAATTTTGACTTTCTTTCCCGAAATATATAAAACTAGTTTTTTTCTCTCAGCATTCTCATACAATTTTGAAGATAGGGACCGAGCTAGGTCCTTTGCTGAAATATATAATTTCTTCGAATCTGAAAGTGTTCTTATCTCTGATTCAGTCCCGACACTGCGGTTAAAGACATGAATCTCGCCCATGAGAACATTTATAATAAAAAGAAATGGTACGATTCTACTGAAAATCATCTGTATGAATTTATCTTATCAATCTGAACACAAACAACCAAATGACACTAAATTGAAACATTTATTTGCAGGGCACCCCTAACAACTGGGATTTCATCAAAATTCCAAGCTCGCCATGCGGTTGAAATACGAAAATGAATCTCGGTACTGGGGCTAGTTTGGTAGGATAAAATATTTCCTAAATAGTGACCATGTCGAGTGAATACTTTGCTTTTCATTTCTCCGGGCAAGTTTACATCCCAATAATATATCCACGATAGGCCCTCTATTTTTGTAGTCACCCAATACCATTTAACAGTCCAAGGGCCTAAATAATGCTTACTTCTTAGCTGAATACCCCAACTGGAAGGAGAATCATTTTGGCTATGTTTTTCTTGGAGCTGGCATTGGAATGAATTATTTATATTGTGTTTCCACTTGATGGTCGTTTTAATAGTAGAAATGGGGGAAGAAGAAAAATTATAATCATTATATCCATAATTTTCTGATGATGCTTCCTGAATTTTGAGCTTTGTTTGAATCCATAGTTTTGAATTGAATTTTTGATCTAGGCTAATACCGGTTTCATTACCATCTCTTTTAAACTCCCCCTTTAATTTTTCCAACCTTCTAAATATATCAGAATATACATTTACTTTGATTTTATCATATCGGAATCGAAGTTCCTGTAAAACACCCGTTTCCCCTAATTCTTTATTATTCCAATTGCGGAATGCGTTATCCCTTAATGCAAAATAATTATTGTCAATTTCTCGAAACACAATTCCATAATAAAATGAATCATGTTTCATCTTTCCTCCCATTATTATGGCATTTTTATTCTGAGACGTAAAAGCTAATTCAGAAAACAGAGTCAAATTTGAGATAGTGTAATTACCATAAACTGATGATGTGAGATTGGTAAAATACCTATCAATATGGTCTTGTCTCCAAGCGCCACCACCAACCACAAACCCCGCTATTCCATTTGGTATTATTGTTTCCCAATCAGCTACTCCAATTGTTTCTAAAATATTGTTATGATTTTTAATTTGATTTTCCGAAACATGAAGCCCAATATTTGAAATATTGACCTGATTGTTCTCCATAGAACCATCAATTTTTCTATGGGAGATGCCTGCCGAAAGTTGCCCATGGCCCATGGGCTGTTCCCATCCCAGTCCTCGATATGCCCAGGATTCATGGCCTGACCTGAAGGGTTGAATCCCTCTCCCGCTACGCAAAATAGAATTGGTGGTTCCGAAATCCGATTTTACCGGCATCGACCTCCAACTGACCAATCCATGTCCAACCAACATCTGGAAATTGCCTATGGTGTAATCGTAGTCTTTAAACTTTGTTTTCAAAAATATCGAATAATGATCAAGAATATCTAACTCTCCCGGATCTCTTTCGCCAAGAATCCCAATTCTAAATTGATCAAATTGAAAATCACCGAACCATTTATGTTGAATGCCATCCGTCCTATTAATTCTATGTATGATTGATCCGTGGATATTTATTTCTCTTCTGTCAGTCCATAGTTCATTTATAAGCGTCTTCAAACGTGGATACTGATCAATATTATGTAACTCGCCTTGAAAGGTCTGCTCTAAGGCATAATTCTCTTCATGACTTAAAAAAGAAAGTTGGGATAAAAGAAATGCAGATTCAGGAGTGAGCGTATGATGGAAAGCCTTGGCATTATTTAAAATGATAAGATCTGATTCCGGTAGAGGGTTTTCCGGATCAAATGTATCATATACATCATACTGCCCAAAAGAAACGTTATGGAATATGAGTGTAACTAATCCCAGTCTGATAAGTGATAAAGCCAAGATTCGCATAAGAAAGGCAACTAAATTCAATTCGAAATTCTTTCCAGTTTATACATCCACCAGTTGTAAAAATATTAGGCTGTTGGACCTTACCAACTGCAATATCTATTTGGTCAATTAATCTATAGATCATGCCAAACCGAACACTGATTGGGAATTCAGTATCCTGAACAAAAGATGCTTGCCCAATTATTTTATCATTTGGTCGTACCAAAATACCGGCTGATATTATTTGGGGAAGTTTTTCTTTGGATTGTCCAATCACAGGTCGATTTACATTTAATAAAGACACCATTGTTTCCACATGGGTTCCCATGGCATATCTCACGCCAACTTTTGATCCTATTGCCTGAGCTTGTCCATAATGTGAAATGCTTAATTGATACATATTAAGGGAGATACCAAGGTGAACTAATTCTTTATAACTCTTTGCACCTAAAATTGAAATCTGTGTTTCCTGATAGGTTGAATTGCCAAACCGGGACAGACCAAGGCCAAGACCTAAGTTCCGGAAATTTCCCCCAACTACAAATAGCGATTCCATAAGGGATCCTAAACCGAATTTTCGGTTAATACTTCCTGCGCCAAATGGAGATCTATTAATAAAAAGAATTGTTGGATCAGATAATGCACCCAGAGAGTTCGGGTAAATAGAAAATGGAAATACCCCCGCAGCATTTTGAAATGATGACAGTGATTCGGAGTCAAACGCTCCGTATATTTTATTAGAACAAAAAAATACCATACTGAAACACAATATGGTATGGCTTACATGGCTTGGTGGATTGAAAGCTAGCCAATATATTTTAAAAAAAATGCGCCCCGTATAAACGGGGCGCACCAGCGGAATTAATATTCGCGCTATTTCTTTTCGTACCACATAACGATTATCATCAGGGCAAGTATACCTGCGAATCCTGCATCTCCAAATTGAGTCATAATTCGACCCAACCCGCCGATAACTCCAAAAAAGTCATCAAACAAAATTCCTACAACAATACCTATGACAACTAAGGTCTTGAGCAAATCTGTGATTTGCCCTAACCAATCGTTTACGGTCTGCAACGCACCTTTCAGCATAGTTTCCTCCTGTTTTCAGGTAACGGGGCCAGGCTTGAAATCAAGAAGACCCCGTTTAAATCCTTTTTGATTATCCCAAAAACGAGAGTAAAACCAGCAGAGCTAACAGTCCGGCAAAACCCCCATCTAGGAATGTGTTTACCAGATCTACGATTCCACCGATAGGGTCAAACCCTGTGGAATAGACAATATTAACGAAAACGAATAACACAATAAGTGCTTTGATTACGCCAATGATTCCAGATGCTGCATTTTGTACTTGAGCGTTTACATCAGCCATGCTGATACCTCCTTGGTATGGTTCTTTGGTAAAAACAGGGAGCTATTTTATCTGTTCTCTGTTTTTTTTATAGATTGACCTTTTTGTATTCATTGAATAAAAGGGCAATCACTTTCGATTGGCCAAATTTACAAATAAAGAGGATATTGACAATATTTATATTTATTCACCCGCCTGAGCTCTAGATAGTAGGTTTGTAACTGCGCCAGAGACTCTTTCCACATCAATGGTCTCCATGCATTTTTGGCATAATCTCCAGTGATTTCTTTTGTGTTCACATGATTCATCTGGCTGAATAATTGTTGTCCATTTCCCAATAGGACATGTCATCTTTGGGTCCTGTGAACCAAAGATGGAAATAGTCGGTATTCCGAGATAAGCCGCCAGATGTCCCGGCATGGAATCATTTCCAATGAGCATCTTTTGATTTCTTACCCAATTCTTGAATTTGACTAAATCTCCATCAAAGATTTCTACATTAAATTCTCTTTCTTTCGTGCGTTGAATTAAAATAGCCGTCTCAGGCGTTTTAACAATTGCAATTTGATGATTTTTCGAAAGAATTTCTGCTAATTTGATCCATTTATTTTCTGGCCATGCTCGCCTTGAGTCATTTCCGCCGGCATGAAATACAATAGCCCCTTTATTTTTAAAATTAAATTCTTTTTCATTCAACACTATAGAATCACACCCAAGATGGGAGATTAATCGCAGGGATCGCTCCGTTTGGTGGACACCCATTGGGTGCCGTTGTGGGTGTGTATAAAAAATTGATCCTCCCGTATCTGTATAACCTAGACTCATTTTTGATCGGACATGCCACAGAAACCAACTATTACGTAAGTCACCCTTGAAATCAATCGCTATATCTATATCTCGTTTTCTAAAATGCCGTGCAAAGGATCGTGCTTCAATCCATTTTATCAATGACCAGTCCCAATTTGTCCAAGGAACTTCAACCCCTATTACCTCGTCTGCTAGTTCCATATCTCGGGATAACTTTTCTGCGCTCTGACAACATAATAATATTATATGAGCGTGAGGATATCTTTTTTTTAGAGATCGCAAAACAGGAGTAATGAGAAAAACATCACCAATGCGATGATATTGACAAATGAGAATTGAATTTATATTCTCATCATCGAGTGAGTATGATTTTCTAGATAAGTTACAAAAGAAGTAAAAAGGCCAAATCAGCATACTAATGATACGTGACCAAAAAATATAATATGGATTATAAATTTGTCCATTCATACGAGTAATCCCATATTTTTATAATATTGATATAATTTTTCCGACACTTGGGTTATATCATGGTTTTTCACCACCCAATTTCTTGAATCTGTTCCTTTTGCTTCAATTTTCTGTCTGTCTTGAGACAAATCTCTTAAAACTGAGTCAAAATTATTCTGATTCACATTCACAAATGGGTGATCCGGTATAAATGAATTATATTTATCATTGATTTCTGTCATAGTACAAATTCCCATGGATAATGATTCTACAGAATTCATACCATACCCCCAGCCACCTCGATCTCCAATCTGATCAATAAAAATATCAGATCTTGCTTTTCGTTTTATAGCAGTTGCATGAGGAAGGTTTTCAATTAGGTCGAATTTTATAAGCCCCTCTGATTCCAATTTTTCACAGACTGAAATGATTTTATCGGATCCCTTATAGAATCGATTGGTTGGCGCATGTGCAACCTGTATTGTTTTATTCAATCCATATTTCGGAATAAACTGGTTTGTATCAAAGGGGAGAAAGAGATAATATAAGTTTGGATGCTTGTCCAACAAATCAACTTCATTTGTCAGATTAAGATTAGACAAATCATCTATTATAGGCATAACGCCTCTGGCCCGCATATCTTCACCATGATAATGTGCGATGATCTTTTTTCCACGTTCATGGAGTTCTTTTACAAAGAATTCATTTTTTAAAAAATCTGACCCACTTTCAAAATGGACCACATCAAAATCATATAAGTGATAATCCTGGATCGCTTGTTCTATAACTGGGCGCCATAACCAATCCTTAAATTTCAAAAAAATCGAATCAAACCAACCTTCAGGCTTCCAGACTGGTGGATTTCCTTCCTTTTCCTTAAAGTATCCCTCTTCTCCCCTATATTGTTTATATATAAAATTTCGAAGGCCGGCCATTCGTGCCCCTGTAAAATTAAAGGGTAGGTCTAAGCAAATATCTTCTTCAAAATTCTTGGGTGATCTAAAAAATGTAATGGTTCGACACTCATTGCCCCGAGATTCATGTTCCTTTTTCCATAGCGTCAATGTTCCGACAGTATTTTCTGGTGATATATATAAGATTTTCAGACGCATCAATTAGTTGGGATAGGATAGTTTTTTCCAAGGAATCATCACAGATAATTGTCCAGATTCATCTTTTGGATTTTTCTCTATTTCTAATTCCTTCTTTTGAAACCATATTCTTGTTGATGGAGGGTGGTCAACATAGAATGTTAAACCGCACAACTGGTCTCTTGCCAGAGATTTACTGCCAATAGGTGTATTCAGAGAAGAATCAATATAAATATTGGTAATGCCATCACTAGAATCAACTTTAAATTTTACATAATCAAACAACTCTTTATACTTAAGCAATCTTGATGATGTGGCAATAAAAATATCTCCTTCAACATTTTTCTTTTTTAAGTAGGATAAATTTTTTGTTAAGTCATTTGGAAGTCCGGCCATTTTTACGTGTTCATTAAAATGTGTATATAATATCATAAACCCTCGATTCTTTATCAATTGATTTAACATGCTCGGTGAGAGTTGTGTTGCCAAATCGTGGATATCCAATACTTGCTCTTTCCCCCAAGCATTCATAAATCGAATAAACTCCCAAGATTTAGTATTATCACGAAATTGAATTGGGAAAAATAAATGATTCCCATCATCATAAATAGGGTCAATGACATGTCTATACCTTGTCCGTTTCATCAGCCACTGAATCAACAATTTAGATTGAACAGAAAAAGTTGTCTCTGATTCTTGCCCAATAACGTGAGTTACTTTCCCTGTCCAAAAAAATTCACAACCTGCCTTAATAGCAAAATCCAAATGATAAGCTTTGTGTGATGGATCATCCCCAAACATGTTTGGATAATTCCCAACTTTTTGATGGTTTAATCCTATTCCGTGATTTACCCAAATAGGAATAGTCGCATGATATTTCTGAAGTTCTTTTAGTGCCATTTGAGCTATCGAACGCGTGAAGCCACCTAAATCAAAATTGCCCCAAGAGTGAAGAGTGTCAATATGGCCTGATTGCCACATGTTGCGAATTATGGGGGCAAAAGATGTTTCGTTCATTGTTAGGCCATCAAAATAGGACAACTGGGGTCGATTAGAATTTGAGAAAAACCAAAAACTATTGCCAATTTCAAGCCCTAGTCCACGCCCAAATACTGTGTCCAATTCCGTATTAAAATATTCCATTATTTCAGTAAAAGTCTCTTGGGATGCTGCGTTATCAATATCACTAGAAATCGCAAGGGCACACTGAAAAGGAAAGGGAAATTTACGAAGTTGAATACCTGAGTTATTCATACCCAAAGGATTTGATATGTTCAGCTAATAATGGAATGACTGAGCGTTGCTCTTCTTTAGAAAAGTCTTTCTTCCACTGTCCTGAATTAGATTTTGACAGATCAATTTTCAATAAATTATCTTCCCAGGGTAATTCAATAAAATCACAAATTTTCCTAATTTGAGATTCCGGTTCTAAAACTACATCTTCCAACCTTACTTCTATCCAAGATTGTTTATCTAGGTTTCGTCTAATTTCAATCCACTCAACAATTAAATCATTATAAATCTTAGCTGATTGAGCTTTATTTGATGGCATCCACTTCTGTTTTGAAAGAGAAGTAACCACATCTCGTGGATCTCTAATGACAGAAATAATTTTAGCATTTGGGATGAGATCTAAAAGATCCGCAGAGAATAAAATATTCCACGTATTATCCTCTATAAAACAATCCTTATGATTATGAGTCAAAATATCTTGAATAAAACTATGAATAAAATTTTGGAATATTTTTTTAAGCTGTTCTTTAGAATAATTGGGAGCATATTGAATTTTATTATTGAAAGAATAACTCCCAGTTCCAAGTCGCTCCCCGGTGTATTCAAATTCAACCAATTCGTTCAATAGTGTGTTAACATGCTCTGAATAATTTGGTATGAAACGACTGAGTTCAACATCTAAATATTTCTTAGGAGTGATCGAAATTCCTGCTAACCGAAAAGCTCTGAATAAATATCTAATTATTTTATGAATAGAACTTGTTGATGATAGTTCTTCAAGGAAATTTTTTAATCTGGTTAATTTTGCATCTCCATAATATGGCGACCATCCTGTCGTATAATTCCTGTAAAAATCAAAGATGCCATCAGGATCAACCATAAGTCGGTGCTCTATTGGTAAAGTAGCAACGCTTGAATGTCTTGATAGAATTTTTCGAAGGATGGATGTGCCGCAGCGACCTGTACCTCCAATAAAGCATGTTTTCATTGGTTGCTCCAATCGGATAGGTTTTTGTTCATTAAATCTGATAGTAACTGTATATCTTTTTCAAAATAAACGTTCATTGTTGTTTTAAAGGTTTCGCTCATTTGCTTTGGCGGCTCTCCTTTAACATTTACGGTATGAATTTTTTTGGCAACCCCAAACTGTTTTTTTATACCAACTGTTTTTTTCAGGCCAACGGCTTGATTGACAATTTTCGTTAATTTGTTGAACTTAATTTGCCTTGTGGGGTTATGGTTTTCAAAATTTGGGATATGATTTGTATTTACTTTTAAAAATTCTAAAACTGAGCAATATATTTTATCAGTTTTATTTACAAATTCGTCAAAATAAATAAATTTAATTTGATCTGGTTTTACCTGATCAGTCAATCTTTTAACCTGTGCACCCAATTTCGCAATTTTACCATATAACAATAATTGGGGATCAGGGCATCCTTTAGGTATTTTTTTCCCATTTTGCCTATCAATTTGTAGATCCCAAGCAGTTTCTAAATTTGTTTCTGTTTCGCCAAAATAATTCAATGCAACTTGATGAAATGATAATACAATATCTTTGGGTTTTCTCAGCATTACAATAAATTTAGCATTAGGATTAAACTCCAAAATGTTTTGAATTGCATTTTTGGAATAGAGGTAAAGCGTCGAAGCATCACCAACAGCAATAGGGGTTTTATCTTGGACAAAACATGCCAGGTATTTTGAATGATCCGTCATCCGGCCATTTTCAATATCTGTACTAAAGTAATGAGGTTCTTTTGGGTGAGACATAACTATTTCCCGATGTTCGGATAAATAAACAGATAAGGATGTTGTTCCGCATTTTGGTGCACCAATAATAAAAAAATTTGGTTTCAATTGTTTCATTCTCAATCCGCCACCCGACTTTTGAGAGAATCCATTTTAATTATACCCAATCCAATCAAACCAACGGGGTAAAGTCCAGTAATCAAAATATTGATGAATAAATTGTCGGCGGAAGCTCTTGATATAAAAAAACCACTTATAAGAATAATTGTGATGAAACCTATTTTTCTCCATTCCAATCGGATAGGGTATAATGATGTATTCCACCAATACATCATTACCAACATTAGAAAGAATGCAAGACACGTTGCCATGGCTGCGCCAATAGCGCCATAAAGTGGAATAAAAATAAAGCAAAATATAATATTGGAAGTTGCACCTAGTAACCGTGTCCAAGCCGCTATTCCAGGCCGGTTTTTAAGAAATATTCCGGGTGTCTGTAAAACATAAAATCCATAAAATAAATATCCCAATGCTATCCAGGGGACAATCGGAATTGATCTCTGAAATTCCTCACCAAAAAAAGAATATCCCATTATCTTTATTTGGATAAAATCATCAGCCCACAACGTGAGTATGAGCCAAATAAAACCAAGTCCAGCCAAAACCAATGTTGTTACCTTGCCAAATAATTTTTCTTGATTGACTCCCTTTCCCTTTTCGAGGAAAAATGGTTGCCATCCAAAATTAAAGGCTGTGACAGCAAGCATCATTAACATCCCAATTTTATATCCAGCATTGTAGATACCTACTGTAGAAAGGTCAGTTAAATATTTAAGGATATAGCGATCAGCAACCTCCATAGCCATTGAAAATAATCCTGCGGGTAAAAATGGAAGAGCAAATGTTATAATAGATTTCCATCGAGTTTTATCAAGTAATGCAAATTCAAATCGCTGATAAATAAAAGGAAGGCTTAATAAAAAAACACAAAGGGACGCAGAAAGGTTACTCAAAAATATTGCACGAATGCCCATATGCAATTTTAAAATAAGGAACAAATTCAATCCAATTGTAATACCCACATTAAGCAAACTGAAAATGATAAATAAAATCGGGCGGTTTTCTGCTCTGAATCCCAAAAGAGGTATTGACCAAATTGTATCTAAAACAATAATAACCCCCATTATGGAGATGAAAGATGGTTCATTAATGCCAAGAATAATTGGTGAGATCAGATTACGAAATCCATGCCACACCAAAAGGAAGGGAATGCCCGTTAAGAAAAGTGATGCAATAACATTAGTGAAAATGGCGTTTCTTTCGTTATCACTTGCGGGGACATAAAACTTCAAGAATGCTGCACCAAGGCCATACCGCATTATTACATTCATAAAGGAAAGGAATGTATAAAAGAGAGCGACAACGCCATATTCACTCGCTGTAAATACATTTGTATAAAGGGGCAGTAAAAGAAATGTCACCAAGCGAGCTAAAATGTGTCCGATACCATAAACCAGAGACTGTTTCCCAAGAGATTTTATTGACACAAGATTAGCTCAGTGTTAATTCTATGGTGTCCCGAAAAATGCCACTGGCACCAAAATTTTCTTTGAAACGTCCCAAGCCCATATTGGGTTCTTCATTCACAGTGAATGTACCAAAATCGTATATTCTAAATCCCTGCTGAATCGCCCAATCAAAAATGGAATAGAATAAAAGGTTTACTGCACGGAATTCTTGGTAAGCTTCATCGTGGCTGATATAAAATGCAAGCACAACATGATCATTCACAACAAAATTCACCACGCCAGCCACCATCACATCCTTTACAAAAGCAGAAAATAGATTTACCCTGTCTGGAAACAGGGCATGGATATTCTTCAATTCTGCCAATGTATGAGTAGGGGATACACCGTGACGAATCTTCAGGTTTTGTTCCAAAATATGATAGAATGAATCAAAATCATTAGACTGGCGCACATTAACACCCTTTTCTTGGGCATTTCGTACAGCACGGAGATGGGAAGATTTGAATTTTGCAAGATTCTTATCCAGGCTGTCCTCAAGAAAAAGAATACTTGTCACATCTCTTTTTGAATAGGTGAATCCTTGTTTGAAAAATGAAAAATCCATGTAATTGGATAGTCGTCGCTGGTAAAGCGTTGGAGGTAAAGTAATGCGGATCCCAGAAAAATTATTTTCTTTTACATAAGTAACCAATGCTTCTGACATAGACATGGCATCTGCAATAGAAAGATTTTCTGGAACAACAAATGATCCAACAGTCGAACCAGGATGAGAGACCAAAATTCTTTTACTATCCACAATTAGTTCTGCAGCGGGAAGCACTGAAAACAAGTTTTGCTTCTTTTCAATCAAAATGCTATGATCCTGAAAACGATCTTTAGGATGATAGTTTAGGAACTTTCGCAAATGAAATAGCGTCCCATTGTTACTTGATAAAACAAATTTATCCCAAGGGGATTCATTTTGATTAATATATTGATGCAGTGTAAACATTGAACCAGTTTAATGGATAAATTTGCGGGTTGTTCCGTGCGAATAAAATTGAGTTATATCTATTGAATGGTGTTTGCCGTCAATTCTAATTTGGTTACCTAATTTACAGGAGTTATTGTTGAATTCTGCTATTGAAAAAATACATGCTAGGGAAATACTGGATTCTAGGGGAAATCCCACTGTTGAAGTTGATATTATTTTAAAAAATGGGACCATGGGTCGGGCAGCGGTACCATCCGGAGCATCCACAGGCGACCATGAAGCCATAGAACTCCGAGATAAAGATAACACTCGGTTTTTAGGGAAAGGTGTTCTGTTGGCCGTTAATCATATTAATACAACTATCGCCGATGCGCTCAAAGGGATGGATGTGACGAAACAGGTTGAGATCGACCAACTAATGATCAATCTGGACGATACGCATAATAAATCAAATTTGGGGGCTAATGCGCTTTTGGGTGTATCTATGGCGGCTGCCCATACGGGAGCAAAAGCAACAGGAAAACCACTTTACCAATATTTAGGCGGTGATTCTGCCAAGACCCTTCCAGTGCCCATGATGAATATTATCAACGGGGGTAGCCATGCAGATAATACAGTGGATATTCAGGAATTCATGGTTTTCCCGTTTGGCGCTACTACATTTTCTGAAGCGCTAAGAATGGGAACGGGAATATTTCATCATCTTAAGTCTGTTTTAAAATCAAAAGGTATGAATACCGCTGTAGGCGATGAGGGTGGGTTTGCGCCTAATCTTTCATCCAACGAGGAAGCGGTAGAGGTAATCTTAGAAGCCATTGAAAAAGCGGGATATAAGGCGGGACAGGATATTTACCTCGCATTGGATGTTGCCGCTAGTGAAATTTATGATAATGGAAAATATAATCTGGATTCAGAAGGACGTTCTCTATCCTCCAATGAAATGGTGGATTACCTTGGTTCCCTTATAAAAAAATATCCGATTGTTTCTATTGAAGACGGATTACATGAAGATGATTGGGATGGATGGAAGCATATGACTGCAGAATTGGGTTCTACGATCCAAATCGTGGGTGATGACCTGACAGTAACAAATATAACAAGGTTGCAGCGAGCCATTGATGAAAACAGTATGAATTCAATTCTCATTAAATTAAACCAGATTGGCACAGTGACGGAAACTATTCAAGCAGTGGAAATGGCTAGAAATTCAGGTTTTGGTGCCGTGATTTCTCACCGTTCCGGCGAAACAGAAGATACCACCATTGCGGATCTTTCTGTTGCCATGGGCATGGGACAAATCAAAACCGGATCTGCTTCTCGGACAGACCGAATCTGTAAATACAATCAGTTATTAAGAATTGAAGAAGAATTGGGCTCTGATGCAACATTGGCAAATATTGGAGTTCTTGGTAAATCAGAATGACCAAATATGAAAAAATGGCACACCGTTCCCATCCCAGAGCCGCACGTCAGCAAGTGGCCGAAACACAGCGTCAGTTTGTTCGAGGTGTCTTATTTCTGATTGGTGTTACACTTTTGATCATTTTCATTTTTGGCGACCATGGGCTCTTCCAACTTTACAAACTCAAACGAGAAAGAAAACAAGTCCAAATACATATTACTCAACTTCGGGAGAACAGGGAAAAATTAATCGCTGAAAAAAACCGCCTTGAAAATGATTTAGACTATATTGAAAAGTTGGCTCGGGAACGTTTCAAGATGGCCAAGACTGGGGAAAAGGTTTTTAAGGTCATCCCTAAAAAAGAATCTAAATAAAAACTAAATATTAATTTCTATTTCAGATTGTACCTTTTGTTTCAAAAAGGCATCTAGATAAATTTCAACCCGACGATTAATTGCCCGTGCTTTATTCTTTTCAACATAATTTGAAATTGATTTTACATCTATAATTGGCCGGAATTCTCCATACCCCATAGCAGAAAAATATTTCTCCGGCAAGGCTGCATATTTATTCATGAGCCGAACGATGTTGAGTGACCTGGAAGCGGATAATTCCCAATTACTTGGATAATCAGCATTGGGCGGTAATTTTGCATCATCTGTGTGTCCTTCGCATCGTACCTCCACATCCAATTGCTGTCCCTTTTTATCAATTAAATCCAGCAAGTTGGCATAATCTTTATCATCAAAGAGATTTATCACTTCCGATTCTCGAATAATCTTCCCAATTCGATGGATCACAGGATAATATTCTGGCTCCACATCAGCTGAAGTGGATTTAAATAAATTTCCTCGAATGGTTATCTTGATTCCTTTTGTGACTCGCTCTACTGAAGTTGTCTCGGAACTCAGGCTCTGTTCCATTTCTTCATAAGTTTCATCTAACAGTGTATTTATAACGTCATCAATATATTTTTCCGCATCATTCAAAATCACAAGTAATAAAACAAAAAAGGTGAGGAGCAGGGTTACTAAATCGGCAAAAGTAAGTGCCCACGCTGTAGATTTTGCACGACGTTCATCTAGGGAGGACTGTTTTGATGTGATGGTCGTCAAAGATTAATCTTTAGATGGACGCAAAGAATTAGGAACAAACGTCATTAACTTCTCTTTGATAAGGAGAGGATGTTCTCGAGCATGAATTGAAATTATACCTTCTACTACAATATTTTTCAGCATCATTTCATTTTCGGATATCCGTTTAAGTTTTCCCCCAATGGGAAGAAAAATCATATTAGCCATAAATACACCATAAAATGTTGTAATAAGTGCGAGTCCCATTCCCGAAAGAAGTTGAGCAAATTTTTCAGATACGTCATAAGAAGCGCTTACTTCTTCGCCACTACCAGCAAAATTATTCATCATGACAATAAGACCCA
>CAXCBH010000012.1:0-15666 GCA_963980675.1 uncultured bacterium
TTTCCAATCATCGTGTGTTCTTTTTTCTTGCGGCGAATCAACCGAGGCATACGAATAGTGATTAAGCCTCCAGATTGCCCTTTTCCAACATAATCATTGGCTGTTCCCATGAGCCGCAGCTCCACACCTTCTGAAAGATAAGCTCCAAAGCTTTGACCCGCGGTCCCAGACATTTGAACTTGTATACTCCCTTGGAAATTTCCTTTTCCATACAAAAAAGCAATTTCACCGGAAAGACGTGTCCCAATGGATCGTTGTGTATTATTCACAAGTTTTGAAACAACAGCATGCCCGTGAGCCATAATTGCATTTCGCACCTCAGTGATAATCTCTTCATCCAAACTTTGATCTTGTAGCCGCCCCTGAAAACGAACCTTATTTGTGGAAGGGATAGGTAATCCTTTTTTTGAGTTTGGATTAAAAATTACTGAAAAATCTAAACCTCTTTTTTTAACATAGGATTTAAAATCTTTATGAATGGATAAAAGATCACTTCTGCCCACAAGAGATTGAATGGTATTAAATCCCAGCTTGGATAATTCATCTCTCAAATCTTCAGCAATATTTTCAAAATAAAGTTTAATGTTACCTGCATTCCCTTTAAACTTTTTCATGTATTTTACATCCTGGGTGGCGATACCAGCGGGGCAGGTATTTAGGTGACATTGTCGTGCCATGATACATCCTAAGGCAATCAGGGCTGCTGTACCAAAATCATATTCCTCTGCACCCAAAGTTGCTGCGATAATAATATCCCGGGCTTTTTTGAGCCCGCCATCAACTCTAAGGGTGACCCGCTCGCGCAATTGATTAGCAACCAGAGCCTGGTGTGTTTCGGCCAATCCTAACTCCCAGGGAAAGCCTGTATGTTTTAGTGAACCCAAAGGACTGGCGCCCGTACCGCCGTCACCGCCTGAGATAAGGATAATATCAGCACCTGCTTTTACCACGCCGCAAGCCACGGTGCCAACTCCGGGTTGTGCTACCAGTTTAACAGAAATTAATGCCCGGGGATTCACCTCCTTTAAATCATGAATCAATTGTTTAATATCCTCAATGCTATAAATATCATGATGAGGAGGTGGTGATATAAGGGGCCCCCCCAAGGTGGAGGATCGTGCATGGGCAATCTGCGCTGTCACCTTATGTCCCGGCAATTGTCCTCCTTCGCCAGGTTTTGCCCCTTGAGCCATTTTGATCTGGACTTCCCTCGATGCGGCAAGATAATCAACGGAAACACCAAATCTGCCACTGGCCACCTGTTTTATGTAGGAATTCACATCTTTATCCGGGTTGCTTCTACTGTAGCGGTCATCCATTTCCCCGCCTTCACCTGTATTGCTCCGCGCTCCTACTAAGGCCATTCCCCGTGCCAGTTCGCGATGAACGTTTTCAGAAATAGCTCCAAAGGATATGGCTCCGGAACCAAACCGCTTAAGGATCTTTTTCAAAGATTCAGTTTGCTTAACATCAATGGGTTCCAACTTCCCCTTAACTTGAAAAAGATCGCGTAAATAAACAGGCACTTCTGCTTTAATATTTCCCATCTCCTTTTGGTGCGCCGCAGCTTGTATCGTTTTGAATTCTAGAGGTGAATACCCATGACTTTCACCATTTTTTCGAAATCTGAAATAGCCTTTTTCACTAAAACTAGGCGATGATTCCAGAAATGCTTCAGAATGCTGCAGCATCAAATTTTGTTTTATATGATTTAATCCGATACCACCCAGCTCACTTCGAAAGGATGGAAAATATTTTCGAATCAAATCTTTATCCAAACCCAATGTATGGAAGAGCATACCTCCATGATAACTACTGATCGTAGAAATGCCCATTTTAGACATAATTTTCAAGATTCCTTTCTCAAGAGCGTACCGATAGTTGGCCATCTTGTTAGGCCAATCTTTATCATCATGAAAATGCTCCCGAATCAATTCGTAAGCCATAAATGGATATACAGCACTGGCGCCAAGGCCAATAAGAACAGCGACGTGATGATCTTCCACCACATCCCCGGATAAACAAATGAGGGAAACGGCGCTTCTCAATTTGTTTTTCACCAGCGCATGATGAACCGCAGAAACAACCAGGGGCATGGGAATAGGTAAATAGCCTTGTTTCAGATTTTCATTCGTGAGAAAAATTATTTTTGCCCCGTTTTTTACTGCTTCCCGGGATTGTGACTTAATCCGGGACAGGCGACTATTCAAATCCTGGTCAAGTGCACAATGACAATAGATGCGTTTATAGGGGGCCTGGCTTTGTCGATCATGAAGTTCTAATACTTCCCGGGGAGACAAAACAGGACTTTCGATTCGAATGACACCGCCGAAAGTTGGATTTTCATCCAGAAGATTATTTTCTGATCCTAAATATTTGAACAATGCCATGACGCCCCGTTCGCGAATTGAATCGATGGGCGGATTAGTCACTTGTGCAAAAGATTGTTTAAAATGATCATAAAATCGTCGATCTTGTAAGGACATGACAGCGGCAGGAGTATCATCTCCCATGGAGCCAATCGGTTCTCGTCCACTGGTTGCCATAGAAACCAAATACCGTGTTAAATCCTCTTTTGACCAACCAAAGGCCACCCTCAATCGGGGATCGAATCCCTTCTCGGGGAATCCAAAGATTCCAAATTCTGTGCGGTGAGATTTTCTTTTTAATGTAGTAAGATATTTTTTTAGTGTGGTGGAGTAATCTTTCTTTCCAGCCGCTATTTTTTTAACATCTTTATTCCGAATAATTCCCTTTCCTTTCAGCGAAACAGCAAAAATTTCTCCAGATTTCATATGATGGTGCACAACTAAGTTATTATCGGCAATATCAATAATACCTGCTTCCGATGCCATAATAACCAACCCGTCTTTTGTAATAGAATATCTTAGAGGTCGCAACCCATTTCGATCCATTTTAGCTACAACATGGCTACCATCTGTAAAAACAATTGCCGCCGGGCCATCCCAGGGCTCAATAAAGTTTTCATGATAAATATAAAAATCTTTTAAAGCCCGGGGCATAGACTTATCGTATTCATAAGGATCTGGGATCAGCATCATGGAGCTGCTAAAAAGATCTCGCCCACTTTGAGTTAAAAATTCTAATATATGGTCTAGACTTTCTGAATCGCTTCCGTAATGATTTACAATAGGTTTCAGGTTTTCAAGGTCATCATTCCAGAATCGAGATTTTATTTCTCTCTCCCGTGCTGTCATCCACAGGCGGTTGGCCTTGATGGTATTAATTTCGCCGTTATGGGCCAGCATACGAAATGGTTGTGCCATGGACCAGGTGGACTGAGTATTTGTGGAAAATCGTTCATGGAAAAGGGCAAGCTTTACAACATATTTTGGATGGGTAAGGTCCGGATAGAAATGATCCAGCTGGGTGGATGTCATGAGCCCTTTATAAACAATCGTTTCAGAAGAAAAAGAACAGATATAAGATTTTTTCTTTTGGGTTAGAATTTCTTTTTCCACTGTTTTCCGGAGTAGATATAATCGAGTTTCCAGTGGGCGTTTGCCCTTTTGGGATTCAACCAAAAAGAACTGTACAATCAATGGTTTTGTGTTTCGTGCAAATTTACCTAAGGCATTGGGGTTCACTTTCACTTCCCGCACGGCCACAACATTAAACCCATTGATAGTCGCAGTAGATTTTATAATTTCTTTCAGCCATTTGATTTCACGGGAGGTTGTAAAAACCATTCCCACCGCAAATTTCTTTTTGAAAGGCATTATGATTCCCAGTTCCTCCTTGAGAATTTCACGGAAAAATGGATGTGGAATATCGGTTAAAACGCCAGAACCGTCGCCGGTTTCTTTATCAGCAGATATAGCTCCTCGATGATCTAGCCTTTGTAATCCTTTTAGGGCGAGGGGTAAAACTCTTTTTTCCGGTTTCCCTGACAAGGTGACAATAAACCCGGTCCCGCAAGCATCATGAAAGTCAGATGAGTCAAAAAGAGGATAGATGTTTTTCGAATGATCCATTTGTGAATAATTAATTAGCTTGGAGTAAAACCCAAACATAGAATTCAGGGATTGATTTTTACAAAGCGGCTATAGGGCTTATGCCGCTAATATTTTATGCCAACAGTGCCTTACCGCCCGGGGAGTCCGCTTACACTTGGCAATTTGACCCCCTGAAATATTAAAGATTTAGAAATAAAAATTCAACAGGAAAATATAATATATTAAGCTATTTTATGTAATTCCTTTAATATTTTTAAATCATTCTTCTCAGTTTCTTTATATGTTGAGAGAATTACGTTGGTTTGCGTTCTTGACACCCCAGGCCAATTTTGGATCTCATACAGCAAATCTTCCAGAGCCTGGGAGTTTTTCACCCGTACTTTCAAAAGATGAGATCCACTACCGGTGATAGAATGGCATTCTAGAATAGACTTGGATTCTGTTGCTCTTTTTATAAAGCCTTCATAGTGGTCCGAATGTTCACTGATAATGGAAACAAATGCCGTCACATCAAGTCCGGCAACTTTATGATCTATTATGGCAGCAAATCGTTTAATGAGACCCTTTTCTGTTAACTTTTTTATCCGTTCCCCTACAGCCGGAATGGACAATTCCACTTTTTTGGCAATATCGCTTGCTGTTGATCGACCATTTTCCTGGAGTATTTCCAGAATTTGAATATCACGTTTATCAAACATATCATCTGTTCCTATTTTAATCTTCCCGGAAATTATACCTGAAATATTTTTTTAAAAAGGGCAAGATTTCTTTTATTTATTTTGCCAAAATGCCTGTAAGCAAATTTTTACAATTATTTTTAACGGTATTGTAGAAAATATAATAATATTCGTTATTGAATTGAAAGTAAATTGAGGTGTACAGTCCAGTATAAAAATAAAGGAAGAATTATGACAAAAATCATTTTATACCATAACCCCCGCTGAGGGAAAAGTCGTGGAGCCGTGTCGCTCCTGGAAGAAAGCGGTGTTGAATTCACCAAAGTAGAATATTTGAAAAATCCTTTAAACAGGAATGAAATATTGTCCTTATCAAATAAACTTGGTATGGCCCCAAGTGGAATTGTGCGAAAAAATGAAGCCAGTTATAAAGAAAACAATTTTGGAAAAATCCTAGATGATGATGAAGCGATGGCGGTAGCCATTGAAAAATTTCCGAAAATCATGGAGCGCCCTATTGCAGTAAAAGGAGCAAAAGCAGTCATTGGTCGCCCTCCGGAAAATGTTTTAACTTTAATTGATTAAAAGGAGAATCAATTGAAAAAATTATTAAGCATTCTAGGTGTATTATTATTGGGGTGTGACCCTTTTGTAACGGAGTTTGAAGATTTATCAAATGCCCTTATGTATGAGGCAGATAGTAAATCCAATGAAACCTATGATAGCGGCAACGTCAAGGTTGTAACGTGGAACATTCGCTTTGGTATTGCACGTTTCCCATTTTTTGGTGATTCCTGTGGGGATGATGTAATCCTTGATGATGACACCATTGAGAAAAACATGGCAGCTATTGCTGATTCTCTTAATGCTATTGATGCAGATATTGTACTTCTTCAGGAAGTGGATGTGTCTTCCAAGCGAACCGGCTATATTGATCAAGTTCAATATTTGCTGGACAATACTAATCTGAATTATGGTTGCTATGCATCCATGTGGAAAGCAGATTTTATTCCCAGTGATGGCATTGGAAGGATCGATGCAGGAAACGCCATTCTTTCAAAATATGAATTAACCGATGCAGAAAGAATTCAACTTCGCCTCCGTACAGATCAGGATGGATTAACACAATACTTTTACCTGAGGCGAAATATTCTAAAAGCAAAAATACCCACACTGACTCAAGGGTCTAAAGATTTTTATGCAGTGGATGTTCATGCCACAGCTTTTGCCACGGATGATACTAAACAGCAGCACATTGATAAATACGTGGAAACTCTAGCTGAGATTCAATCTTCCGGTGATTATTTTGTGACAGGCGGTGATTTGAATTCTGTTCCCCCAGGCTCAGTCACTGATTTTTGTTTGAGTGATATGTGTGATGGAGATGATTACCATACAGACCAGGCGGAAGAGTACCATAAAGAAGGAAGCTATTTTGAGAATTTTGATGGAGAGCCTGATATTTTGGATCCTTTATATGAAGTCTATGACTCAGCTATTGATTCTGATGATGCCAATCTTCCAATTCACTTAACCCATGGACCCAGCACCAGTTACGAGATGAACGATATTAAATATGACCGAAAACTAGATTATTTGTTTACAAATGGTATTTGGGAGAACACATTAAGTAAGACCCATCAGGCTGCCTGGGAGTTAAGTGACCATTTGCCAGTGAGCGCTGTTCTCAATGTTGGAGGTGAATAATGAAAAAAATAATTTTCTGTTTCATCATCGCTAGTCTTGTTTTTGGAGAAACAAAAAAATGGGATGCTCATTCTGCCTATTTATTGCCGCAAAAAAGATGGGAGATGGGATTGTTTCAGCCTTTTAGATATGGCTATTCTGAAACTATAGAATACAGTGTTCATCCACTCTGGTTTTTTGTCATGCCAAATTTCAGTCTAAAAAAATCGCAAAGTGATTTTGCTGGATTTACATCTGCCAGTCAATATAAAATAGTTTATCCAACGCCATTTTTAAATATGATTGCAAAAGAAGGAATCATGGGCATTATTGCCCCGGATTTTCAGATGCCGCCCATGCTGGGTCTTTCCGCATCCTGGCTCATGTCAAAAAATATGTCCGGAGTGGATTTAACACTAAAAGGTGGTCTTGACTTGGGATTTGCTTTCGGGGACTTGGATACACGGTCCACGATTGATCTTCCATTGGTCTATCATCGCCTTGGGGTGTATTATAATAATTGGGGGTTTCATACCGGTTTAGATGTCCAAAAAAACATTTCGGAGAAAATTGGTGTTTTGGTAGATGCTGATTTAAGATTATTGCCGGGCCTTAATGGGAATTATTCATTGGAGCATAAATTGCTTCTTAGCTGGCATAAATCAGAAAACTTCAGAATTCTTACTGGCTACAAATTTGTTATGGGCGAGTATCCTTACGGCTCAGATATGCGTTTACTTCCCTACATTCCTATGGCAGAAACTTGGGTACCAATCATAGAATTTCAGTGGGCCCGGAAAAAACGATAGTTCACCCTTTTTATAACAAAGATTAAGGATTTGCTTTATAGAAAATACGCCTCAACATAGCGTAGAGTTGCGGATTAGGGACGTCCTTTCCTAAATAAATTTCCTGTTTCCCTTTTTGCAAGATCATTTCCCAATGTAAATGGGCACCTGCTTTTAATCCCACCGTACTTTCACGCGTGCCGGAATTACCCGACTGTCCCATTACATCCCCCGCTTTAATGACTGCTCCCGGTTTTATGTTTTTATCAATATGAGATAAATGAGCATAAATAGTAATAACCCGAAATCCGGGAATAAGATCAAATCCATGATCTAAAAAGATTGCTCTCCCCAGTAAAATATTATTAAAAATATCAGAAGGCGTGTTGCCAACCTTAGCGCTGGCGCTGAGCAGATTGACTCTGAAATCTGCAGGCACTTCCTCATGACCATGATCTGCGCGAATAACAATCCCGTCGGAGACAGCTTTGACCGGTGTTCCCCAATTTGCAAAAAAATCGATTCCACGATGTGTTCCGCTCCTGTAATCCCGGGGCGCATTGGGAAGACGCATGGTTCGTTTGGGAGGTGGAACATTATCACAGGGTAACTGCAATTTGAGTGAATCAACCCACGATAGATCAAATGTTTCAGGTATTATTTCAGGGGTGTCTTTTGTGTTAAGGTTTGATATAACAGACAGGATAGAGTTTTCAGGGTCATCGATAGATTGGGCAAATAGTATCGACCCGAAAAAATAATAAAAAATAATGAATTTCATTGAAATTAAGACAGGATATGGTCTATCCCCAAAATACATGCATCAACTGGTTGTCCTGAAAATGAATGAATCTTTTTTCCTGTCATAATAGACTCCGTTTCATTGGATCCCAATGAAAAAGGATCATCAAAATAAACCATAGCAATTGGGATATTGATTATGTTTAACGTTTCAGCGATGGACCAATCATACTTTGCCCAGGATGTGGGAATACACAATAATCCATCAGCCCATTTTCTGTTTCTTTGTAAAAAATTGATGGCCTGGAATTGTTTATGGGTTTGTAAGAATTTGAGTGTCACATCTTTACCATGAACATGTTTCCGAATGGCTTTATTGAGTTTATCCAGGGTAAGGCGTTTCCCATTTTCGGACGACTTTAACCCCAGCAGATTAAGGTTTGGACCTTGTAAAATTAAAATATTCATCTGATGGGCACTACATGACCTATAATATATCCAATGATAATTCCGATCAGAAGACCGAGGGTAACAACTCTGCTTTTAGCCAATTCCGTGGCATACCCTTTTTTAATGGCAACGCCGGACACCACATACCCCATGGCATTCAAGAACCAGAATACAGGGATAGATATGACATTTATAATCAATGGCCCAACAAATGGGATCATCCCTATAAGTGCACCCAGGCCAACAAAAATTTGAGTGAAAATACTGATGACAAACGTGGCAAATAAAATGACCTTTTTATCAATACCATAATATAGTGCAGCACAAATAGCAGCCATGGTCAGAATCCACCCAAAGATCTGTTTACGATAGATTTTAAAGAAAGATGGTTTTATTTTCATTTAATACTAAGGGCTGGCGATATCTAAAAAAGTTGAAATATTGGATGATGTAGATGATACAAAAAACAATGAATTAACGGCTAATTATTTTGTTTTTATACTTTAATACAGAAAATGTTTTATAAAATTCTTCGGATTCCTCTTCTCTAACCGTTAGTGTCATAATATCACCAGTCACTTCATAATCACAAATTGTTTTAACTCCACCGGCATCCATTGATAATGTTGTATTTTCTATATTCCAGGAACCAATAGATGCATATTTTGAACCTTCATCAACGCCATGGTAGTTAAAGGTTCCATCTTCATGAAAAATTAATGTTTCCTGTTGATTATTATCACGCCTAGTGGATGATGTTTCTTGCGGGTCGCTATAATATATGGAAGTAATTGTTTGGAATTCCCATATACCAACAATTTTACTTTTATCATTTTGGGCATTTAAGATGCCGAACAAAAGCAATAATAAGAAAATGTTGGTGTAAGCAATCGTCTTTTTCATAGGATGTACCATTGATTTATGTCTAAATATAATTGTAAATGATGAAATGTTTGCTATTCATTGATGGTGGCCGATACTGGGAACCATTTTGTTTTTAGAGTTGCGCGCATAATCCTTTTTGGTTTTTTTCTAGATACCCATAATTCTTTTACCACGCCATCTGCAAGAATCTCTTCCATAAAATAATCAGAGCGTTTATCTAATTTATTTTTTTCTTCTTCTATGTTTATATCCAATCGATAATGATCACACATAACCGAATCTTTACCGTTCCACGTATTGGATGTATCTGCCCAGACAAACCTAGCTTGCCCTAGCTGGCCTTCTTGCTCATAATCAAACCATTTTGTATCTAATTTATCATAAGGCCTTGATTGCACCATGGCCAAAAGAGTGAATATTGTATAAATATTCTGTGGAATTTTAATCATAGTTTTGTCATCGTAAACAAGATATCCTAAAAAGTCAACTTTACCTGAAACCTTTTGTTTGAATTCGCCCTGTTTTACAGTTTTACTCCAGCTCTTCAGGGCAAAAGAATTCGAATCATAAATAGCACTATAAGCATTCTTTGCTGGCCAAACGAGATCGAAGATTCCTCTATTCTGTGTTGTGAATTCAATCTTCCCTGAATCATGAATAGTTTGTTCAACATCTGCAGCGGGAATACCAAAAACTGAAACGGAATAGGACTGCCCAGAAGCAAAACAGATTGTCATAAAAAGGGTTAAGAAATTTTTCATGTTTTCCAGGTGTATCGATTTTGAAGACCCATAAGTCCCACAATTGGAATATAGATGGGCTGGGCCAATGACCAGGCAGCAAAAACAACGGGATTTACTTTGGTCTGGAAAAGTTTCCCGCCTAAAAAGACGGCACTACCTTCAAAAATGAATTTTAATGAAAATAAAAAAAGCCATGAATAACCAAAAAGAAAAGACAACAGTAGGGTGGCATTGCATAAGAATGCAGAACTTAGAAAGGCAAAAAATAGATGGCTTTTCATAGCATTCTCCTTTGAATTTGAAGACCATCGGATGCGCTGATTTATGAAATCTGGAATGGTTTGTAATGCGGAAGTTGTTACGAATGAATTCGCATCAATATTGATCGTCCCACTCTTTAATTTTGAAATGGATTGAACGAGATACATGTCATCGCCGGAGATTTTATCTTTCACAGGTTCAAATCCACCAATCGCTTCAAAGTTTGATTTTTTATAAGCCAAATTTTGTCCAGTTCCTGACCAGAAATGGCCCCAACCGCCTGCACCGGCATTGGCCGTGATAATGCCAAGAAAATCTAACATTTGAATTCGTTCAAAAAATGATTCCCCGGCTACTTTTGAATACCCAATTGAAATGCCGTCTTGCTGAACCACGCTATAGGCCATACTGGATACCCATAATTTTCCTACACGGCAATCTGCATCTGTTGAAAGGATTACATCTCCTTTTGCCATTTCAATTCCCAGAGCTAAAGCATGTTTTTTTGGTGTCATTTCCGTAGACAGTTTTTCAACACGGATATAGTTTATAACTGCATAATTCTCGGCGGCTTCTTTTAAAATCTTAGCCGTAGAATCGGTGGATCTGTCATCAACAATGATAATTTCCAGTTGATCCAATGGATATTCCTGGTGCAGCAGATCCTGGATCAAATCAGGGAGGTTGTTTTCTTCATTTCGAGCTGCAATAACCACAGATACAACTGGAGTTTGATCTGTGCTTATTATGGATTGTTCGTTATGGCGAAAAAGTCCCGCTATAATAAATAAGACAAAGGCCAGGTAAATCCCGGTACTTAACATGAGCAGCAAAGACATGGTTCAAATTGACAGGAAATATTCCGCAATTACAAAATAGAAAAGGACACCAAGAATATCAATACTGGTTGTGACAAATGGTCCCGTAGCAATAGCGGGATCGATGTCCACCTTACGTAAAAACATAGGAACAAACGTTCCAACAGCAACCGCCAGGAGCATGGAACAGCCAATACTCAATCCTACCACGACACCCAACATAGGGTCTGCATCAATAAATCTTAATTTTGCAAAGGCACCCAGCAATAAACCATAGAGCCCCCCCAGGATTATTCCAACGCGCACTTCCTTCCACATCACTTTTAATTCACTGCCGGATTCAATCCGTCCGGTTGCAATTCCGCGGACAATAATTGTAGAAGATTGAGTTCCAATGTTTCCACCCATCCCAATGATGACAGGGATAAAAGCGGCTAAGGCAATAATGCTTTCCAGCAAATGTTCAAATGTCCCAATAATGCTTGCTGCAAAAATTCCACCGATCCAGCTTGCAAAAAGCCAGGGTAATCGAGCACGGGCATTTTCCCAACTCGATTTTAGCAGGATTTCACGATCTTTTCCTGCACCAGCCATCTGGAGAAAATCCTCTGTAGCTTCTTCACGGATTACATCCACCACATCATCCACGGTAACGATCCCAAGGAGTTGATCATCTGCATCCAACACGGGAACCGCAAGATAATTATATTGTGCTACAATCTGGGCCACTTCTTCCTGATCTGTTTCAGGCCGTACTGTATGGACTCGCTTAACCATGATATCTTTTAATAAGGTGTCTGCCGGTGTAGTTGCCAGGGCTCGGAGAGACGCAACACCCACAAGCCGATCATCTTCATCTGTGATATATAGATAAAAGACCATTTCCGCTTCAGACTGATCTTGAAGCGATGTTAATGCATCCCTGCAAGTTGTATTCTGGTAAAGGATGAATACGTTTGTGGTCATCATAGCGCCGGCGGAATCTTCGGGATAGCCCATGAGTTCTTCGATCTCTTCCTGCTCTTCTGTTTTTAATAATTCAATAACGGATTGAGCTTGCTCATCTTCCAGTGTACCAAGAATATAGCTTTGATCATTTGCAGATGATTCTTGAATGACCGTGGCAATGCGCTCCGGAGATTCATCTTCCAGGAGATTGGCAATCAGCGTATCATCCAGTTCCACCAGGAATTCCACCGCCTGCCCATCGTCCACCATGATGCTAAAAACCTGCACCTGCTCTTCATCGTTGAAATATCGAAATACAACAGCAAGGTCAGCCGGGTGAGTCTTGCGGATGAGTTTTACAAGATTGGTATGAGCGTTACGACGAAGAAGACGGGCAAACGTATCTCTTAAGATCTTTATCTCGTGTTCAAACATTGCTTTTCTCATGACCGTAGGCTCTGACGGTTAATATTAGTAAATCCAAATACAACACAGGCCACTGCCAAAATCAGAATCCAGGGTGCCACGTGTCCATTCCAAAGATATAAATTATTCTCACCCACATCTCCAAAGGATGCTATCATGGCAAAGCTGTTATTCAGGCCATGAAGAATAAGCGGTGGAAAAACAGACCCGGTTTTCCATGATAAAAATCCCAACATAATGCCAAGAATATAGATTTGGATAAACCAGTAGGGGTTCATATGAATGGTGGCAAAAAATAATGCTGTAACCAGGATAGCGCGGGTTACATCTTTCCAATGTTTTTCCAGAAATTGCTGTAAGAATCCACGAAAAAGTAATTCTTCGCCTAATGGCGCAATAATCGCCACTGCGACAAATAGTAAAATAAATCCAAACATGGTGTCAGGTTTGAGCAAACCATTCAGGTCCACAATATATTCCGGCGCCGGGAGGAATATTTGGATAATTTTGTCTAATTCATCAGACAGAATGATGAGCCCAATGGAAAACAATACAGCCATGAGCGTTGTGAAAGAAGAAATGGGATTAAGTCTGAGTCGTTTGAAGAGGGGTTCTTTTCTGGATGTTAAGAACCAGATAAGAGGGACCAGCATGAATCCCTGGCCGATAATAAAAGAAACGAATGTATAAAATTTTTGTGGGGAGTCAGGATTAGCTAGACCAATCCCCAAGACAATCCCGCCTGCAAGAAATGCAGACAAGATGGACACTACAACAATGCCGAATGCGGCGCGAATACTGAACGTATTGTTCATAAGGGTCAGGTTCCTGAAGATTCATTTTATAAAATTTACGGCGTTCATGGCAACTTTTGAAAAGATGATTTTCTTAAATATAGAGGAAAGCTACGCCAGCTTTTCCATTAAGATCGCCCCGGCAACGCCCACATTCAAAGATTCGCCAAAACCAGTTTTTTCAATAGCAATAGTTTGGTCAAGTATGCCCTGAATATCTTTTGAAAGGCCATGTGCTTCGCTCCCAAGAATCAATACAAATTTCTCTGGCGATTTGAAGTCAGACACATCATTGCCACGATGATCTGCCCCAATCAATGTATGTGAATCGGCGAACAGGTTTAATTCAATATTGCTGTGGATCGAGAGCCCAAAATGGGCACCCATCCCTGCACGAACCACTTTAGGATTAAATGGATCAACGCAATCTGGCGATAGTGCAATATGTGTAAAACCAAACCAGGCGGCAGATCGAAATAAGGTTCCCATATTCCCAGGATCGGACACTTGATACAGGTAGAGCCATTTATGTTGGTTTACATCGGGATTGCCTATATGCGGGAAATTGCAGACGGCAGCAATGCCGGCAGGTGATTGTGGAAATGAAATTTTTTCTAATTGTTTTACCGCTATCTGTTCAAGCGACAATCCGGCTTTCTCTATCTTTTGAATGAGACCTGGATTTTCATTATTGAAGGCATCTGTATAGTAGACATTTTCCATTTTTGCTCCAGATTCCAGTGCAGATTCGACTAACCGTTTTCCTTCAATAAAAAATTGGCTGTATTCCCTGCGGTACTTTCCGCGCTCAAGAGACTGAATTTGTTTAATGGTATTATTTGTCATATTTGTTTTGCCGTGGCTACAGGTAAAATATATTTTCTTTATGCCATGCATAAAGATCACGGTAGAAGAATTTAAGGACGTGGAGTAATTTTTAAGGTATTAATAAAACCAGGAATAATAAAATCGTTATGAAAATTGACTTACAAAATAAGAATATCCTCGTTACGGGGGCGAGCCGTGGCATAGGTGCAGCTATTGCAAAGGAATTAGGTACATATGGTGCAAGAGTTGCAATACATTATAATAAGGAAAAAGAAACAGCGGAAGATGTGGCACAGAACAGCGGTAATGGTTCAAAAATATTTAAGGCTAATTTGCAGGACCCGGCTAACTGTGAGAAGTTATTTAAAGATGTTTTAGAAGAATTTGGTCATCTTGATGCTATTATAAATAATGCAGGTACTGCAATCGTGTCACCCCTGGATAGCGAAAACTGGGTTAAGGAATGGGATGAAACAATTGCTATTAACTTAAGAGCAGTGGGTATTCTTTGCAACTTGGCCATCCAGCATTTTAAAACCAGGCAATCTGGAAGAATAATAAACATCGCTTCCCGGGCAGCTTTTAGAGGAGACACTGCAGAATTTTTAGCTTATGCAGCATCAAAAGGCGGTGTTGTTTCTTTAAGTAGATCAATAGCAAGAGCATTTGGTAAAGATGGTATTACCTGCTTTGTGGTTGCTCCCGGCTGGGTTAAAACTGATATGGCAGAAGATTCAATTAAGGAATACGGCGAGGAATTTATTTTACAGGGCAATGCACTGGACAGGCTTACTGAACCTGATGATATTGCGCCCATGGTTACATTATTAGCCAGCGGGTTAGCGGACCATGCCACGGGCACATCAATAGATATTAATGCTGCAAGCTATGTCCATTAAATACAGGTGCAATTACACTATCCTATAAATGTTTAACTTTCAACACTAACAACAAAGGAGAATATATGTTATTTCATGCAACCCACAGGCACAGTTACCAGACTTGCCACGCTCACGATGAAGCACGGAAGGCCAAAATTATGCAGGCAGTACAGGCATCCGCTGAAATCGGAATCAAGATCCATGGTATTTATGTAGACCCTCCGGGCCACGTTGGATATTTTGTTCTGGAAGCAGACACTATGGAGCAGGTTGTGCAGTTTTTTGATCCTATGCTGGAACTGGGGGATACAGATATCCATCCAGTGATGAGCATGCAGGCTGCCCTTGATGCATTAAAACAGGACTAGTTCAATTAATAAAATAACCCCACTATTTTGTGGGGTTATTTTATTATATCACCACATCTCCATGAGCAGCGCTATACATTCATATTGAACCATAATGATTAATAAAATATTACCCACACTTCTATTCCTTCATTTTTCACTCTTTGTCATATCCTGTTCATCTGAGGACAGTCAGGTGAACAAAGATGCCATTGGCATGGAAAACCTGATAGGGCTGGAGTTTACCCAGAGTGAGCGGGATACGCTCCTGCCGGGCCTTAAAGTATATAAAGATCAATATGACACTCTACGTACAGTGGCACTGAATAACAGTGTTCCCGTACCGCTCTATTTTGATCCTCGACTCCCGGGACAGGCATTGCCCACGGGAAAGGACACTTATCGGTTTCAGGAAT
>CAXCBH010000013.1:0-15341 GCA_963980675.1 uncultured bacterium
CAACCACTTATTTAGAACCTATCAAACGATCAAATGTGGATACATTAATCTTGCGGTGCACCCATTATCCATTATTAAAATTAATTCTGAAACAAGTATTGGGATCAGATGTGTCTCTTGTTGATTCTGGTGAAGCAACCGCTGCCACCGTTAATTCTGTATTGAATAAAAACAATATAGTTTCTAATGAAAATAGGGGCGAGATACATTGCTATGTTACAGATTCCCGAGATTCCTTTGAGGCACTTGCAGGACGATTTGTTCACGCAAATATCAGCGAAATCACCCACGTTGACATCTCCTGATTTTTCTAGCCTCTTAAAGTCACTTTTTAATCTCCAGCGCCTCGGAATAAAGCTTGGGTTAGAACACACTTTTCGCCTTTTAGATTGTATAGGGAATCCGCAGAACGACCTTACGATGATCCATGTGGCAGGGACGAATGGTAAAGGATCCACCTGTGCCATGATTGCTAGCATTCTTCAGGCATCCGGCAAAAATATTGGGCTTTATACATCACCCCATTTAATCCGGTTTAATGAAAGAATTCGAATAAATGGTTACCCAATTCCTGATAAAAAAATTATCAATTTCATGAAAAAAGTTGGCCCAGTTGTTCAAAAAATTGAATCCACATTTTTTGAAACAACTACTGCCATGGCCTTTGACTATTTTAAGGAACAAAAAGTGGATGTGGCTGTGATAGAAACTGGATTAGGTGGCCGATTGGATTCCACTAATGTGATTAAACCTAAAGTTACAGTCATCTCTCATATCTCAATGGATCACATGGATATTTTAGGAAAAGATATTGAAAATATTGCAAATGAAAAAGCCGGTATAATTAAAAATAATGTACCACTAATTATTGCAGAACAAACACTAAAAGTCAAAAACATTCTGTTAAAAAAAGCAAAAGAGAAAAAAGCGTTTGTAACAGAGTTAGGTGCTATTTCAAATATTTTACCCACAACATTCGGAACGAGTTTTCAGTACAAAGATGATCAATATTTTACTTCACTAATTGGAAAGCACCAGGCTTCAAATGCAGCGTTGGCGATAGAATGCGTTAGCCAGTTCGAGCCAAAACTTCAAAATCAAAGAATTCACTATGGGTTAAGAAAGGTTCGCTGGCCTGCGCGGATCCAACAGTTGGATGATCGTCTATATTATGATGTGGCGCACAATGAAGATGGTTTAGCTTTTTTTCTAAAAACAATTAAAACCATTTACCCAAATGTTCCCACCGTTGGATTATTTGCTTTAAAAGGTGACAAAGAGTTCAATTCTCTTGCAAAAAAATTATCCGGACAATTCACAAATTTATTTGTCACGACAGATCAAAACAGGCTACTATTGAGTTCCGAAAAAGTTTCAGAGAAATTAATATTATTAGGTATTAAGAATGAACCGGTGAACTCTGTTTCCTCTGGAATTACCCGGCTGAAAGAATTGATTAAAGATGCGGGAGTTGGGGTCATATTTGGAAGTCATTATATTGCAGAAGAGGTATTTTCTGAATTTGAAATATCTTTTGACTCAGGCGTTATTTAGTGTAACTTCTCATCTCTCCTATGTTTCCCCGGAGACTTATAATTTCAAATATTCAAAGATTATTTAAATAGGTTTTTATTGTATGGATCTTAATGAACTACAATCCTTGCAGATTCGTGAACTGGCGGAATTAGCTCAAAAGCTTAATATTGAGGGTGGTGTATCTGGACTCAATAAGCAGGAACTAACCGTTCGTATATTAGAAGCGCAAGCTAAAAAAGATGGTGCATTGTCTGCACGCGGTGTATTAGAAGTCATGCAGGACGGATATGGCTTTCTTCGATCTCCTGATTTCAACTATCTACCTGGTCCGGACGATATATATGTAAGTCCTTCCCAGATAAAAAGATTTGGTTTAAAAACAGGTCACTTAATTTCTGGACAAATCCGACCACCTAAATCAAAAGAACGATATTATGCCTTATTAAAAGTGGAAACCGTGAATGAAGAATCGGTTGAAAAACTAAAGGACATTATTCTTTTTGATAACTTTACACCTCTTTATCCGGAAGATAAATTCAATTTGGAAGTTGATGCCAAAGACCTTTCTATGCGAATTATGGACTTAATCTCTCCTGTTGGTAGGGGGCAGCGTGGACTTATTGTTGCACAGCCTAAAACTGGAAAAACCGTTCTACTTCAAAAGTTGGCAAATGCTATTAGCAAAAATCATCCCGAAACAAAACGGATCGTTTTACTCATTGATGAACGGCCGGAGGAAGTAACGGATATGAAACGAAATGTGGATGCTGAAGTAATTGGTTCTACCTTCGACGAGCCGCCGGAACGCCATGTTTCTGTTGCTGACATGGTTTTACAAAAAGCAAAACGTATGGTAGAGTTCGGAAATGATGTTGTAATTTTATTAGATAGTATTACTCGACTTGCACGAGCACACAATGCAGTGATTCCACATAGCGGAAAAATATTGTCAGGCGGTGTAGATTTCAATGCTCTGAAAAAACCGAAACAGTTTTTTGGCGCTGCAAGAAACACAGAGGAAGGCGGGAGTCTAACAATTATTTCAACTGCCCTGATTGACACAGGCAGTCGAGCGGATGAGGTCATTTTTGAGGAATTCAAAGGGACTGGAAATATGGAATTAGTTCTGGATCGTAAATTAAGCGACCGTAGGATGTACCCCGCATTTGATATTATTCGCTCCGGTACACGGAAAGAGGAGCTCCTCTTAGACCGTAAGTCATTGGGTAGAATGTGGATTCTTCGAAAATTGCTAAACGACATGAAGGTATTAGAAGCCATGGAGTTTATGCAGGACCGTATGAAACGGACCAAATCCAATGCCGAATTCTTGGATACCATGAGCCAATAAATTTTCGGGTAAATTATAAGTATTATGAGTGATACTTTTCCAAATATAAAATCAGTTGTAGTCAGGGTTATCACCGATAAGCCAGTTCGGAAAACACCATATCAGGTGAAAGGCGTCTTTATGCGTCAATATCCTGATGAATCAATTATTCCTATGTTGGATGGATCTTACAGAGATCGTTTTCTTTACCCAAGAGTTCAAGTCAAGATTCTGAATGAACAGATTTATATTATTGGAGTTCATGAAGGAGTCGATCCGGTATTATCTTTAGCTGAAAAATTTGAAATGTTTGATTTTGGAAATATTACTTTTGAAGCTCAAGATTGTGATATTGAGAATGTAGAAGAACAATTTATACCGTCGAGTCGGTTGGTTCGATATCGATTTATTACACCCTGGGTTGCTTTGAATCAAATGACTGGAGGCAAATATCGCCATCTAACCAACCAGGAAAAACCATCATTTTTAAATCGTCTTCTTGGACAAAATATCATTTTTCTCGCTAATGAGGTTGGAATCAATCTTGAAGATAATATTTTTACAAAGGTCAAAGTTAGTAGCTTATTTCCTCGCCCTGTAGATGAAAATAAATGGGGCGCATTTATGGGAGAATTCAAAACCAATTTTGTTCTACCAAATTATATTGGTATAGGCAATGGCATTACCCGTGGATTTGGAACTATTTATGGAATGTTTAATCCAGATTCTTTTACATTTAACGAGAATGAATTGAAGCAGGAGGTATTGGAAAAGGCACCTGAACCAATAGCAGAGCAGGACCATGATTTAGAAAGTATTTCAGCATCCGATGTACCAAAACCAAAACGTAGACGTCGATCAGCATCAAAAAGTCAAAAGGCTGCTCAACAATCTACTAATGGGCCTAAAAAACAAGGTAGATCTAGTCGCCCAACCAAAAAACGTCATAAGCATGGCGGTCAACAAAAACGAAGACCTAAAAGAACCGGCAGAGTTTTTTCAGAAGAATTTGACATTGAAGATGATAGTCACAATACCGGAAATCGAATTTCAGAAGACTCACAAGATTCGAAAGATGATACAAAATTCAACACTGAAAAACACCATAAACGGCAACATAAATTTTGACCTATAAACTGGCGAACCGCGTCCATAAGGTTCAACCATCCTTTACACTAGAAATGGCAACCCGCGCCGCGGAAATGCGTGCTGAAGGAATTGATGTAATCAATTTTTCGGTAGGAGAACCTGATTTTAATACGCCTTCTCATATTATTGCAGCTGGAAAAAAAGCCATGGATGATGGCTTCACAAAATACACTGCTGGCCCGGGAATGATTGAATTCAGAAAGGCTATATGTGAAAAACTGGAACGGGAAAATGGGATTACCTATGAACCGGCGGACATTCTTGTCTCCAATGGTGAAAAACAAAGTCTATATAATGTTTGTCAGGCTCTTTTTGATGAAGGTGATGAGGTAATTGTTTTTCGTCCTTATTGGGTCTCTTTTCCAGAATTTGTTCGATTAGCAGATGCTGAACCGGTTTTAGTGGAAACGATTGCTGAAAATAATTTCGAGCCCGACTATAATGATTTAAAAAATAAATTATCACCTAATATTAAAGGTGTTATTTTGAATTCTCCATCTAACCCAACAGGTGGAATTTGGAGAGAAGAAGCCATTCTTCGTTTGCTTCGCATTGCCAAAGAAAATAATTGGGTCGTAATATCTGATGAATGCTATGAGAGATTGGTTTATGACGGAGAATTTGTGAGTACAGAAAAATTAAATCGTCAACACCAAATAGCCGCCAATGTTGTTACCTGTTTGAGCCTCTCAAAAACATATGCAATGACAGGCTGGCGAATTGGTTATGCAGCAGGACCAAGAAAGATTATTAAAGCCATGTCTAAGATTCAAGGTCAAGCCACATCTTGCGCAAATTCTATTGGTCAAAAGGCAGGTATTGAAGCACTTGCAGGTGATCAATCCTGTGTTGAAGATATGAAAGCGGCATTTAGAGAAAGACGCGATTTTATTGTTAAATTAATGAATGATCTCCCCGGAGTTACTTGTGCGGTTCCCGGTGGTGCCTTTTATGTATTTCCGGACTTCAGTCTCTATTTAGGGAAGGTGGCTAATGGTCAGAAATTGAAAGATACTTTCGATATTTCTGAGTATATTTTGGGCTGTGCAAATGTTGTTACAGTACCAGGCGATGGTTTTGGCGCTCCTGGACATATACGATTTTCTTATGCAACAAGCACAGATATCATTGAAAAAGGTATTGAACGGGTTCGATCCGTTCTAGAAAAAATTGCTTAATAGGAGTGAACCATGAAAAAAGGAATTCATCCAAATAATTACCGATTGGTGGTCTTTAAAGATTCATCAAGTGATTATGCGTTCCTGACACGGTCCACTGTAAACACAAAAGAAACGATTACATGGGATGACGGGAATGAATATCCGTTATGTAAGATCGAGATTTCGAATAAATCTCATCCGTTTTTTACAGGTAAACAAAACCTGGTGGATACAGCAGGACGTATCGAGAAATTCAACCGTAAATACGGCCGTAAATAACTGCATTTCTAATCAATGGCTCTGCGAACAGTTTTTAATACTGGGGTAGAGCCATTTTTTTATTCAAAATGAAACGAACTTTATTATTACTGACCATGAAACCATCCATCTTAGTTGGTGGACAAGCTGTTATCGAGGGGGTGATGATGCGTGTTCCCGGTGCTTATGCCACTGCGGTTCGAGACCCCGATGGAAAGATTCACATTCAGAAAAAAGAGTTTCAGTCTATTACTGAACGATCTAAATTTTGGAAACAACCCATTCTCCGTGGGATGGCATCCTTGTTTGAAGCCATGAAAATGGGGATGTCCACACTTCAGTATTCTGTCGATATTGCTATGCCAGAAGAAGGGGAACAAAGTAAGATCGCAGAATTTTTATCCACTGTTTTTGCTATTGGTCTTGCCGTGACACTTTTTATGGTAGCGCCAATGTGGATCACCACAAAACTCATGAATATTGAGAAAGAAGCACTATGGTTTAATCTTGCTTCTGGAGCTTTTAGAATTACGTTTTTTGTCATCTATTTATTGGCGATATCATTATTTAAAGATGTGAATCGTCTCTTTAGATATCATGGAGCAGAACATCGAGTAGTTTATAATTTTGAATCAGGCAAAGATGTCAATGTGGAAAATGCTCAATCATTTCCAACACAACATCCAAGATGCGGCACTAGTTTTTTGTTTATTGTACTTTTATCTGCGATACTTGTTTTTGCAATGGTGGATACCATCGTTATTTATTCCCTTGGAACAATCTCTTTGCCAATCCGCCTCTTGTTTCATTTACCCATGATTCCATTTGTTTCTGGTATTGGATATGAATTAATTAAACTCTCATCTAAAAGCGATTCTATCTTTTTTTCAATTTTGAAAAAACCGGGCCTCTTGCTTCAGAATATCACCACAAAACAGCCGGAAGATGATATGGTGGTGGTTTCTATCACTGCACTGAAAGAAGCTTTTGGAGATAAATACAAAAATATGGTTGGAAAAGAATATACAGCTGAGGCCATTGGGTGAAAAAAAAAATAGAAGCCATTATTGCTAAACATGCTCATCTGGCAGAGCAAATGGCTGACCCGGAAATATATGGAAATCAGGATAAACTAACACCCATCGCCATAGAGCATAGTGCAATGGAAGGCATTGTAAACGTGGGAAAAGTATACATTTCTGTGTTAGATCAAATTGCAGATGATAAAGAAATATTGGATGGCGATGATGATGATTTAAAAGAAATTGTCCAGGAAGAATTGGGTGATTTAGTAGCCCAGCAGGAAAATCTTGAAGCAGAAATAAAAGTACTTCTTTTGCCAAAAGACCCCATGGATAATAAGAATCTTATTTTAGAGATTCGGGCTGGGACTGGTGGGGATGAGGCAGCATTATTTGCTGCAGATCTTTTTCGTATATACACTCGATATGCAGAGAGAAATGGGTGGACTTTCAAAATAATGAATTCATCTGATACAGGTATTGGCGGTATGAAAGAAGCTATTGTTTCCATGCAGGGCAAAGGTGCTTTTGGGATGCTGAAATATGAGAGCGGTGTCCACCGCGTTCAGCGTGTTCCCAAAACGGAAACGAGTGGAAGGGTGCATACATCGGCTGCCACGGTTGCTGTGATGCCGGAAGCAGAAGATGTCGATATTGAAATTTTGGATGCTGATTTAAAAATTGATACCTATCGTGCCAGTGGTGCCGGTGGGCAGCATGTGAATAAAACAGAATCTGCCATCCGCATAACCCATATTCCTACAGGATTGGTAGTAACCTGCCAGGATGAATCTTCTCAACATAAAAATAGAGCTGCAGCATTAAAAGTATTGAAATCCCGAATGCTTGCAGCAGAACAGGAAAAAGCAGCAGCCGAGCGCGCAGCAGAACGTCGAAGTTTGGTATCAACGGGGGATCGTTCTGCCAAGATACGCACATATAATTTTTCTCAAGGCCGCGTAACAGACCATCGTATTAATTTTACAACTTATCGATTGAACGAAATATTAGATGGTGACATTACGGAGATTATTGAGCAATTAAAGATCGCTGAACAGCAGGAACACCTTGCGGCCGAAACGGAATAATGCCTGTTTCATCCCCATCTAATCTTTCGATAATCCTTTCCCAAAAATAATTTAATGCCAAAAATTTGGCGCATTATTGATCTTATCAACTGGGCGGAATCCTATTTTAAAGAGAAGGGGTTTGAAAATCCTAGGGCTGAGATTGAATGGCTTCTTCGTGCATTACTAAATTGTAACCGAATGGATGTTTATCTAAGGTTTGAAGAGCCTCTATCGCAAACTCAACTCGCAACACTTCGGAACTGGGTGAAAAGGCGCGTGGAAAAAGAGCCTCTCCAATATATTACCGGTTCATGTGATTTTTATGGCCGGGAATTTTCGGTAAATAAACATGTGCTTATTCCTCGGCCGGAAACAGAACGGCTAATTGATACAGCTATAGATAAACTAAAAAGCATAAAATCGCAGAATATTTTGGATGTCGGAACCGGTTCCGGATGTATTGCCACAACATTGGGACTGGAACTTCCCGAATCAACTGTTTTAGGGTTAGATATTTCACTCGCCGCAATTGGTATTGCTATAAAGAATAAAGAAAAATTGTCTGTGAGGAACGTATCCTTTCAAGAATTGGATTTTTTAACTACCATTCCAGATGGCCCATTTGATTTATTGGTGTCCAATCCTCCCTATATCCCACAAGGTGAGATGGATGGGCTCATGAAGGATGTTCGGGATTTTGAACCAACAATCGCGCTTACCGATGAAAAAGATGGACTCACATTTTATCAGCGATTCGCTGAAATTGGTAAAGATTTGGTGATGGCCGGTGGATGGATGATTATGGAAGTGGGTTTTGGAGACCACCCACAAAGAGCAAAAGCTATTTTTGAAAGCGCCGGTTATGGTGAACCCAAACTCATCAAGGATTATAATGGCGATAATAGGGTTTTGGTTGTGGAAATTTAAAGGAGCATTCCTTGAACTTGTTAAACGGTCGGTTTATTTTATAATAAATTATAAATCAATATATCCTTGGTAAATTAATTGAACTTTTCGACAAACTCAGAGATCGATTAATTCAAAAAAATGAACACATTTTTCTACCACATTAAACTTCTTCGGCCATTAAATGTTTTCACTAGCGGGCTTGCTATGGTAATTGGTTCTGGCATTTTAGGCACGCTCAATGATACAGGTACGCTCCTTTTGGTTATGGCAGTGGTCATGTGTTTTGCTGGTGCTGCAAATGCCTTGAATGACGTGGTGGATTATGAAATTGATAAAATCAATCGTCCCATGCGCCCACTTCCGTCTGGATTTGTCAAAAAACGAACAGCTCTCTTTATATCTATTCTACTATTTTCTGTGGGCACATTGGCCTGTCTGGAACTTTCGGAAGCGGCTAAAGTCATAGGAATTGTGATTGCTATGCCATTTATGGTTCTGTATTCTAAATATTTAAAAGGTATGCCCTTGATTGGTAACATGATCGTTGCTTTTATTTTAGGTTTATCTTTCCTGTTCTGTGGTGCAGCATTTAATAATATGTCGCCCATGTGGATTCCAATGATTCTAGCCTTTGGTCTTACATTAGTGAGAGAATTGGTGAAAGATATTGCAGATATGGAAGGAGACCAATCTGTGGGTCTTAAAACATTTCCAATTACCGCAGGAATCGAAAAATCGATTCAACTTTCTATCTTTTTGTCAGCCTGTATTGGCATGGGTGCTTTTATCCCATACTTATATGGAACCTATGGCATTTGGTATGGCATTTTGTTGATTCTTGGCGTTGAGATTCCATTGGGTGTGGTTGTAGTTTCACTATTGAATAATCCGGGAATTTCGTCCGCAACACACGGTGCTCGGATCTTAAAATTTAGTACCCTTATAGGGCTGATTGCCATATACGCAGGAACATTTTAATGACATCTGAATTCGTCCATTTACACAACCATTCGGACTATAGTCTTCTGGATGGCGCACAGCGCATCGACCAACTGGTTAATACCATTGATGATTTAAAAATGGACTCAGTTGCTCTTACAGAACACGGGAATATGTTCAGTGTGGTGCCCTATTACAAAGATGCGAAGAAAGCAGGTATCAAGCCTATCATTGGGTGTGAGATCTATGTAGCAACTGGATCTCGTTTTGAGAAAAAAACGACTGCAGAAGGCGGTTGGGGAAACAATCATCTGATCCTTCTTGCCCAAAATTATACCGGTTATAAAAATCTTATGAAGCTGGTGACCGCTGGTTATTTGGAAGGATTTTATTACCGGCCACGAGTCGATGTAGATCTCCTTCGGCAATACAGCGAAGGGCTTATTTGTATGTCCGCTTGCCTAAAAGGTGAAATCCCAGAAAAAATGCTTCGTGGTAATTATGAAGGCGCCAAAGAAGCTGCTTTACGATTTGCTGAAATTTTTCCTGATCGATTTTATCTTGAGATCCAAAACCATGGTATTCCCGAAGAGGAAGCAAATATAAAGAATATGAAAAAATTGGCGGCGGATTTGGATTTACCATTGGTTTGCACAAATGATGCACACTACGCAAAACAGTCTCATTGGGAAGCACATGATATACATATTTGTCTAGGTACGGGGAAGGAGCGGAGTGACACAAATCGCTTGCGATATGCCACACCGGAATTCTATTTCAAGACCCAAGATGAGATGCATACTTTATTTAAGGAATTCCCAAAAGCGATTGAGAATACGCGGAGGATCGCAGACAGTATTGATGTGGAATTACGTATGGGTGAATACCATTTGCCCAATTTCCCAATTCCGGAAGACTCACCTACCCAAGATTCGGATGAATATTTAAAAATGTTAACTCAGGCAGGGGCAGAATTACTTTATGGAGAAATAACCCCAGACATTCAGAAGCGTATTGATCATGAACTCTTGGTTATTCGAAATATGGGTTTTGCTGGATACTTTTTAATTACGGCAGATTTTGTCAAATATTCTAAAGATATGAAGATTCCTGTGGGGCCAGGTAGGGGATCAGCTGCTGGAAGTATCGTTTCCTTTGCACTTGGAATTACAAGTATCGATCCATTGAAATACAATCTCCTGTTTGAAAGATTTTTAAACCCTGAACGAATCAGTTTACCTGACATTGATATTGATTTTTGTATCGAAAGGCGCGGAGAAGTGATTGATTATATTAAAGATCAATATGGTGACAATTCCGTTACTCAGATTATTACATTTGGAAAAATGAAAGCAAAACAGGTAGTGCGAGATGTAGGTCGCGTCATGGGTTATTCTTTTGGCGAAGTAGATAAAATTGCCAAAGCCATACCCAACGAATTAAATATTACTTTAGATGCTGCTCTTGAAAAAAGCAACGATCTTCAGGATTTTTCGCAAGGAGATTATAAAGAATTAATGTCTCATGCCAAGGTATTGGAAGGGATGCATCGCCACGCATCTATCCATGCTGCAGGTGTGGTAATCGCGCCTGGGGATCTCACCGATTATGTTCCACTTTATAGATCATCTACTGGAGATGTTACAAGTCAGTATGATATGAAAGGTCTTGAAGAATTAGGCCTATTAAAAATGGATTTTTTGGGTCTCCGAAATTTGACCGTGATTGATAAAGCTGTGAAATTAATCAAACAAAAAGGTGAAAAAGTTGATATAGAAAAATTGCCATTGGATGATGCTAAGGTTTATGAAATTTTTTCCAAAGGTTTCACAATCGGAGTTTTTCAGTTTGAGTCATCAGGTATGCGGGAGTTTTTGAAAAAACTGAAGCCAACTGTGATTGAAGACCTCATTGCCATGAATGCCTTATATCGCCCGGGTCCTATGAAAAATATAGATGATTTCATTTCTCGAAAGAACGGACAGCAAAAAATTGTCTATCCCCATCCGCTCATGGAACCCATACTGAAAGAAACATACGGGATTATTGTGTACCAGGAGCAAGTGATGCAGATTGCTCATGAAATTGCCGGATTTACACTTGCCGAAGCGGACATTATGCGGAGAGCAATGGGCAAGAAGATCAAATCGCTCATGGATGAATTATCAATTAAATTTGTTGAGGGAGCAGGAAATAAAGACATCCCAAAGAAAAAGGCAGAAGATATTTTTGCTTTGATTGAGAAATTCGCACAATACGGATTCAATAAAAGTCATTCTACGGCATATGCCTATGTGGCTTATCAAACAGCTTGGTTGAAAACACATTACCCTGCAGAGTTTATGAGTGCTAACCTCACCAGCGAGATGGGTACGATCGACCGGGTTGTAATATTGATCAATGAATGCAAGAAGCAGGGCATTGAAGTGACTCCACCTGATATTAATGTATCTTTCGAAGATTTTCGTCCTGTGAATGAATCCACAATTTCTTATGGATTAAATGCTATTAAGAATGTGGGTGCAAAAGCATTGGAAACTATCATTGAAGAAAGAGGTGAAAATGGAAAATATGAATCCATTTTTGATCTTTGCGCTCGGATAGATCAGCAGAAAGTAAATAAACGTGTTCTGGAAAGTTTGATTATGTCTGGAACAATGGATTCAGTAGAAGGCAATCGCGCACAAAAATTTTCCGCAGTTGATGAAGCAATAAGATACGGTCAGCAAATGCAAAGTGAAAAAGACCGAAACCAGGTGGATTTGTTTGGTGGTGGCGGTCAGGATGATGAATTGATCAAAACACCAGATCTCCAGAACATGGCAGATTGGAAAGAAAAGGAATCATTAGAAAAAGAGAAAGAAGTATTAGGACTTTACGTGACTGGGCATCCGCTTTTAGAACATGCTGAAGATTTAGAAGAATTCACATCCATTACTTTTGGAGAAGAACAAGAATTTTCCAAGAAAGATGCGATTGTTGTAGGTGGTATGATTACTCGGATTGTTAAACGATTCGACCGTCGGAATCGTGAAATGGCTTTTTTCGATCTTGATTGTTTAGGCGGCCATGCAGAAGTGATCGCTTTTAGTGATTGTTTCAAATCCTATGGTAATTTGATTGAAGAAGGAAATGTGGTGTTTGTGAAAGGTAAGCCATCGGAAAATACCGATTTCTCTGATCTAAAACTTATGGGGGACGAAATTATTCCAGTGGACAGGGTTCGGGATAGGCTATCACAACGGCTCAATATCAAATTTCCACAAGGCGAAACTATGCCAGAAGACGTTGATGAACTTATGACCATTGCAAAGCAATATCCCGGTGAGTGTCGATTGGTGTTCCATTTACCCAATAATGGTTCGCCCCGCCCCATGAAAGTCATGGCGCATAATATTAAGATATCCACCGATAAAGAATTTGTTCGGTCGCTTAGGACAAAGTATGGGAAGGATAATGTTTGGGTGGAATAAGGTACGTCATCCTGAGTTTATCGAAGGAGCGCGACTTACCCTGTTTTTGACCCTTCAACGGGCTCAGGGTGACAAAAACATATGATCGCTGTTATCCAAAGATGTTCACGGGGGAAGGTCACGGTTTCTGAAAAGGTTGTGGGGGAGATTGACAATGGGTTGGTAATCTTGCTTGGGGTCCAGAAGAGTGACACTGAAAAAGATGCGGATTTTCTCGTTAATAAAATATCCGGCCTGCGCATCTTTAGCGATGAAAATGATAAGATGAATTTATCTATTAAAGATGTAAATGGCTCCGCATTGGTCATTAGTCAGTTTACTTTATGCGGCAATACAAAAAAAGGTCGTCGTCCCAGTTTTGTTAACGCGGCACTGCCGGATGATGGAAATCGACTTTACGAATATTTTATATCAGAAATGCAAAAGGTCGGAGTTCCCATTGAATCTGGAGAATTTGGTGCCATGATGGATGTGGAGCTAGTCAACGATGGACCGGTTACATTTGTTCTGAACAGTAAAGATTAGATCTTTTCCAGTGCCTGGCCTAAATCAGTAATCAAATCTTCTGTATCTTCGATCCCAATAGATAAGCGGATTAATTCATCTTTGATTCCCGCTGCCATTCGCTCTTCTGGTTCCATACCGGAATGAGATGTTTGTACTGGGCGTGTTACCAGGGATTCCACCCCGCCCAGGCTTGCTGTGTTGGTAAATAGGGTTAAATGTGATATAAAGTTATCTGCATCCTTCACCCCGCCATAGATTTCAAAACTGACCATTCCACCAAAATCCTCCAACAGGGTTTTAGCTCGATCATGGCTGGAACTGCTTTCCAGTCCCGGATGATTCACCTTTGAAACCTTGGGATGTTGCTTAAGAAAAATTGCGACTGCCAAAGAATTATAATTTTGCCGTTCCATGCGTAAGCCCAGTGTCTTCATCCCACGGTGCAATAAAAAACAAGTATTTGGATCTAACGTTCCACCCAAGTGATTCAGTTTATGTCGTACTTGTGTTACCAATTCCTTTGATCCAATAACAGCCCCCGCTACAATATCTGTGTGACCATTCAAGTATTTTGTGGCGCTGTGGAGAGAAATATCAAACCCATTTTCTATGGGTCTATAATTAACAGGAGATGCGAATGTATTATCAATCATGGAGATCAAGTTATTGCTTTTAGCGAATTGAACTACAGCATCTAAATCCAATACATCCAATAGGGGATTGGTAATAGTTTCCACATAGATGAGTTTTGTTTCGGCTCTCAGTTTTCCTGCCCAGCCACTTGGATCACAGCCATCAATAAAATCACACTCAATACCCAAATCGGGAAAATCTTTATTTATGAGACTATGAGTTCCACCATACAGAGATTCATGCGCTAAAAAATGATCACCGGATTTCAAGAAGGCCAAAAGGGAAGCAGAAATTGCTGCCATCCCGCTAGATGTGACCAAAGCATCCTCAGCGCCCTCTAATGCAGCCAGTTTTTCATGGAGAACTATGTGGTTTGGTGTGTTATTCAGACGAATATATTGCAATTCATGGTAATCGGTTTGTCCGCCAAATTCAAAGGTGGCTGATTGGAAAATGGGCATGCTCACAGCACCGCCATATTTATTTTGTGGTTCCCCAGCATGAATAAGTTTTGTATTTAATTGATGTTTATTTGGCATAAGGCATCCTATGAAATGATTAATAATTTCTAAATTTACTGAATGGATATTGAATCAGGTATTTGTTCCCTTTTTAAGGAATTTTATATACCATTAAGGAAACTTCTTTCTTCCTGCGCTCTGTTTTTTGTGTCCCCACCTGTTCGAACCCATATTTTTTATGGAAAAGCAATGATCCTTCATTTTTTGGTTTCAAATTTACTTCGCAAGTAATTATAGGTGTGTATCGTTGGGAGAATATTTTCAAATCATCATAAAAAGCTCGCCCAAGTCCCCTAGTTTGGAAAGACGGGTCAATAACAATCCTATCAACATACATGAATTGAGAGTATTTTTTTTCAAACCATTTGTAATTAGGACTATGATAATCTTTTCCCGGCGTCAGCGCTATGAGAAAACCGACAATATTATTTTTTACTTTGATGACTCGAAAATAATCAGCCATCTCAAGAAATTGACTCATATCATAGATCGTAATACTGCTAACGGTCGGTAGAGCGCCCTGATTAAGATTATGAATATGTGGAAGGTCTATTGTATTCGTTTTTGAAATATGATAACCCATTACTGCCCTATTTTATATAATAATAATATTAATTTTATTAGTATTTGTTTTTGAAATAATGTCCAGGTAAAACTCCCATCTAGGACGTCGTGCATTTTCATTCTTTTGAGCTGGTACTAAATCTTTGTCATTAGACTTTCAAATTTACACCGAATCTAAAGGAATTAAAATGTGCCCAGTGCTTGAAGAATCTTGGGTATGAAGTAAGAGAGCTCGTGATTAATTTTCGTGTCTATGGATCGTAAAATTAG
>CAXCBH010000014.1:0-14673 GCA_963980675.1 uncultured bacterium
AGTAAAAAATGGATTTCGTATTATTTTATCGGATGAGAATGTAAAAGCAGTTTTGATCAATATTTTTGGTGGTATTGTTCGCTGCGATCGCGTGGCCAATGGTGTGGTTCAAGCAGTGAAAGAATTGGGACTAAAAGTACCGGTTGTGGTACGCTTGGAAGGAACCAATTCCAGAGAAGCACAAGATATTTTAGCTAAGTCCGGTGTAGATATTATTCCTGCAATAGGCATGAAAGATGCTGCTGAAAAAGTTGTTAATGCAGCCTTAGGCAATTAGGAGATTTGAAATGTCAATTTTAGTCAATAAAGATTCAAAAATAATTGTCCAGGGGATTACCGGATCAGAAGGTCAATTCCATGCAGGACAAATGCTGGAATATGGAACCCAAGTTGTTGCAGGTGTTACACCGGGGAAAGGTGGACAACAAACCTTGGAAAATCGTGTTCCCGTTTTCAATTCAGTTGAAGAAGCGGTAGAACAAACCGGTGCGGATACATCTATTATTTTTGTTCCTCCACCCTTTGCTGCGGAAGCTGTAATTGAAGCAAGTTATGCTGGTATTAAAGTTGTTGTCTGTATCACAGAAGGTGTTCCGGTTCATGATATGGTGAAAGTGAAGAAAGTTGTGTACCAAAATGGTACTCGCCTGATTGGCCCAAATTGCCCGGGAATAATCACTGTTGATGAATGTAAACTGGGAATTATGCCGGGTTTCATTTGTAAAAAAGGGAATATTGGCGTGATCTCAAAATCTGGTACACTCACTTATGAAGCTATTGCCCAATTGGTGAATGTTGGCTTGGGACAAACGACTGCAATAGGAATCGGTGGCGACCCGATCATTGGCACCACCATGAAAGATTGTATCGAATTATTTGAAGCGGACCCAGAGACAAAAGGAATTGTTGTCATCGGAGAAATTGGCGGCCAAATGGAAATTGAAGCAGCGCGCTGGGCAAAAGATAATGTGTCTAAACCTATGGTTGGATTCATTGCTGGGCAGACAGCACCTCCCGGTCGGCGAATGGGACATGCTGGAGCGATCGTTTCCGGTGGAGACGATACTGCCGAAGCAAAAATGAGAATTCTAGGCGAATGCGGGATTGCGGTTGCTGAATCTGTAGCAGATATCGGTAATCTTATGAAAGCAGCAATGGAAAAATAAATATAACGTTATTGAGATTTCGCTTCTTGAGGATGACGCCACATCGTTAATCATATGGGAATGCGTCACTCTGCATGCGATGACAAATTAAATAATAGGAAAATAAATAATGACAAACAGAACATTTGCAATTATCAAGCCGGATGCAGTAAAAAATAGATATACTGGTAAGATATATGACCGAATATTACAAACAGGTTTTACAATACTTTCTGCTAAACTATTAAAAATGACATTAACACAAGCAGAAGGATTTTATGCAGTTCATACAGAGCGTCCTTTTTATGGTGAGCTCACAAGATTCATGTCCTCTGATGCTTGTATGGTATTAGCATTAGAAAAAGAAAATGCTGTGGCTGCTTGGCGTGAAACAATTGGCGCAACCAACCCAGAAGAAGCTGCTGAAGGAACAATTAGGAAGGATTTTGCTACTAGTTTGGGAGAAAATGCTGTACATGGTTCAGATAGCGATGAAAATGCTGAAAAAGAAATTGCCTTTTTCTTTACAGAGAGTGAACTTATAAGCAATAAATGATTTCCATCTTATGAGAAAAACCCTATTTTTAACTATTCTGGTATCGTTTTTCGCTTGTAGCGGGGGCGGTATCGAGGGTTATGTGGGCGAATCTATTTCAATCACAGCAGATAATCCTGAAGAAGGAAAAGATGTGGATTACAATTGGACATTGGCGAATCAACCTGATGGCTCTCTCATGAATTCTACCGATTTATTTGCATCTGATGATGGCCAAAAAATGTCTTTCATTCCAGACTATCCCGGCGACTATTCCGTGGAAGTGGTTGTATCTCAATATGGAGATGATATTGCCAATCAAACATTTTCTTTTTCAATCATTGATCCTAAAAACCAGGAAGAAGAAGTTGAAGATGATGATGAAGAATCCCAAGATGAAGTAAACGAAGAATGGTTGAATGAAGATTTGGAAAAAGAATCAGATGTAGTCATTGAGGATGAAGAGGAAGAAAGCGATGACGATGAAGAAGTTGAAGATGATGTAGATAGCGATGATCAGGAAAATGAAGTATCTGATGAAGATGATGATAATGTACCCGTAACAAAAAACATTACTTCTGCAGGTGTAAAAGCAAAAGCCATCCAACCTAAAAAAGGCGCATCCATTGCTGCAAAGACAGATCAGTTCACCATCCAGATTACATCAAAACGGATGCTGAGTGATGCACAGTTATTTTCGCAAAAAATGATCAGCAAAGGTTATGACGCTTATATACAGAAAGCTTTGTTTGACACGGATAAGATCTGGTATCGTGTGCGTGTTGGAAGTTATGATAATTATAATTCAGCCAAGGCGGCAGCCGATGTTCTCTCCGAAGAATTGGGTATGGCTACTTGGGTTGATTTTGTAAGAAAAGAATAATAATTAAATAGGAGATAATACTATGGGACCCATGGACCTTTATTTTGACGTAAGAGATATTTTTCGTGCACCACGCCTTGCTTTAAGCGGAAAGAAGATCTGGATTTTTATGGTAGGTAATTTGGGTGGATTTATCCTGTATTGGGTCTTTTCTTACCTTTCCTTAGCCATGGCTGGTGTTTCTTTTTCTGATGCCATCAACCAATACGGGCTTTACCCTTGCCTTTTTGGCAATGAAGCAGGATGGATTGCCTGGATAACTTATTTTATCGGTGTAGAAGCTTGGATTCTTGCTATTTATTTAGCATGCACTGCGGTGACTCGTGTCACGTTAAAACAATTGAAAGGAAATGATTTCTTTTCTGCAGGTGATGCGTGGAAATATGTTTGTAAACACTGGCATCCAGTAGTTTTTGCTCCCATATCAATTGTTTTGATTATAGTATTTTTTATGGTCTTTGCAGGCATATTTGCTTTCATGGGTAAAATCCCTTACTTGGGTGAATTCATATTTGCATTTCCCTACATCTTCTATTTCTTTGGATCAGTATTTACAATCTATACTGCATTTGTCCTTTTAGTTTCACTTCATTACACGCCAGCTATCGTTGGCACTTATGAAGAAGATACTATGGGTACGGTTTTTCAATCCTATTCAATTACCTGGTCTCAACCCTGGCGAGTTATTGCTTATCACATTGTCCTTATCCCCTTATTACTAATCAGTGTTTATTTATTTAGCTGGGCCTGGAACGCAGGATTCAACCTCATTAATTACGTTTTTGGATGTAATTGGTTTATGGGCGAAAAACTTTCTGGTATGGTGAACTATGCCACAACTTTGGTTTACCCTGGCTGGCTCTGCTCCTTTTTTGCAGGATGTATTGTATGTTTGACGGGATGCTTTAACATTTGTTTTCAAGGTTGTCTGTCCTTTTTATCCTGCAGCGTTCCTGCAACCAGCGGGCCTCTTTCCGGTTCGGAAACGGTGGCAGGCGTTCTTCTTGCTATCTCTATTTTTCTAGTTGGACTCTCAATTTTATCATATGGATTATCAATCATTTCCGTTGGTGAAACATTGATGTTTATTATTTTTAAGAAAAAATCAGATGATGATGATCTCCTTCAAAGAAAAGATGAAGATGAATTAGAAGAAGATATGGATGATGAATATAATTTCGATGACGATGACAACGAAGTTGGAAGTGATGATTCTGAAGGCGGTTTAGAAGATGAAAGTCCATCTGATGATATCGATTCCGGTGATGATAGTAATCCTGATGAAAATCCATCGGATGATAACAATTCCGGTGATGATGGGGATCCTGAAGAATAAAACGCCTGGGTTTCTTTCCAAATAATCTTAAACCATATTCACCATTCAACCTTGGATAAATTCCAAGAAAAAGGTAATTTTGCAGGCTGTAAATGAAGCTATTACGATCGGAATTAAAATCCGAGTTTAATAAAAAGCTTTTTGACATGTCCGCTAGGGAATTGCCTGACCGTGGAACGATTTTTCATGATGATCAAATAACTTGTGAATTATCTGCCAAAATCGTCCAATTTGGGTTTCAATTATCCGGAGTTATAAAAACGATTGCCAACTATCAATGTGTACGTTGCTTATGCTACAATCCAAAGGAACTTGCACTACCAATCAAATTAAGGCTCACACCGAAAGAAATACTTTCTGGAGATGATGATCAGAATATGGTTCATTTTCCAAAATACATAGATCATATTGATATGATTGATACGATTGCAGATATCATTCGTTTGGCAGAACCAATGAGCCCTAAATGTAATGATAATTGTAAAGGTCTTTGCCCTAATTGCGGAATAAATTTGAACCAAAGTTCTTGTGATTGTAAACTCGATAGTCACGACAGTCATTGGGATATTTTAAAAACTTTTTAACCAGATTAGATTTGAGGAGATTTCATGGCACTGCCAAAGAAACGTCAATCAAAAGCACGTTCGAGAAAACGTCGGACCCATTATAAGTCAAGCGCTATTGCTACAACAGGTTGTCCACAATGCAGTCAAACAAAAATGCCGCATAGAGCATGTCCAAATTGTGGATACTATCGTGGTCGTCCGGTTGTTTCTTCTTCCTAATTAAGTCCTATTATAAATGAAATTTGCCCTTGATGTCATGGGAGGGGATTTTGCACCACACGCAGTCGTGCAAGGTGCATTGGATGCTATTGATAAATCACCCAAGCCTCTGAGTCTAATCCTTTTGGGAGACGAAACTGCAATTCGAACTGAAATGGCAGGTCGCGAGGTGGAAACGATTGAAATTGTTCACACAGATGAAGTGGTCAACATGGAGGATAAGGGTTCTAAAGTTTTGAAAATGAAACCAAATTCATCTTTAGTTCGTGGAATTCAAATGGTAGAAAAAGGTCAGGCTGATGGTTTTATTAGTGCAGGCCATACCGGTGCAATCTTATCAACAACCCTATTATCGTTAGGACGAATTCCAGGAGTAAGACGGCCAGCCCTGGCAGCTTATTTCCCAACCGAAAAACGTGGTAAAGTATTATGTGATGTGGGTGCAAATCCAGATGCAAAACCAGAACATTTGGTTCAATTTGCATTGATGGCTTCTCATTATTACGATCATGTTGAGGGATTTGCAGCACCAAAAATTGGATTAATAAATATTGGAGAAGAACCAAATAAAGGGTCTGATCTCTATGTAGAAACTCACAAATTATTATCCGAAATACCTAATTTTGTTGGAAATATTGAAGGTCGCCATTTGCTCACATCTGAAGCTGATGTATTGATCTGCGATGGATTTGTTGGAAATACATTATTAAAATTCGCAGAATCTTGGATCACATTTTTTTCGGATGAAATCAAGGATAAGATCAATGAAAAATTATCTTATAAAATTGGTGCTGAACTGATGAAGCCCATTTTTGATGATCTAAAAGCCAAATACGATTATGAAGAGCATGGGGGTACACCCCTTTTAGGTGTTAATGGAATATCAATCGTATGCCATGGGAGTTCAGGTCCACGATCTATTATGAATTCGATTTTTCTTGGGCAAAAATGTATCCAAAATAATTTGATTGAAGACACAAAAAAAAGTCTAGCTATACATTTTGGACATTAAGTTGAACGCTAAGATCACATCGACTGCACATTATGTACCTGAAAGGGTTATGACAAATTTTGAATTGGAAAAATTGGTTGATACGTCTGATGAATGGATTCGAACAAGGACTGGAATTTCTCAGCGCCATATCGCCGCCGAGAATGAAGCATCATCAGACCTATCTACTCGAGTCGCAGAACAATTATTGAAAAAACGCGGGATTAGCGCAGAAGAAATAGATATAATTATTGTGGCTACTGTTACCCCGGATCACTTGGCCCCATCCACAGCTGCATTGGTTCAAAATAATATTGGTGCATCAAACGCCTGGGGATTTGATTTGAGTGGTGCTTGTACCGGGTATCTTTATGGTCTAGAAACCGGGAGCAAATTCATTTCTTGTGGTAAATATAATAAGGTGATGGTAATTGGAGTAGATACAATGTCTTCCATCCTGGATTTTACAGATCGAGACACCTGTGTGCTTTTTGGTGATGGTGCTGGTGGCGCTATCCTGGAACCCACCGAATCCGGTGCCGGTATTTTAGATTCGATTCTTCATATGGATGGTGCTGGTGGTGGTTTACTTCATGTACCTGGTGGGGGAAGCCGGATGCCCGCAACCATTGAATCTGTAAATGCAAAACAACATTATATAATGCAGGATGGGAAAAAGGTGTTCAAATTTGCTGTAAAGGGTATGGCTGATGTATCTGAAAAAATTATGGCCCAAAATAAGCTAACGGGGGATAATATTTCTTTGTTTATTCCACACCAGGCCAATAAACGAATCATTGATGCGGCAGCAAAAAGATGCAATATTTCTGATAATAAAGTATTGATCAATATTGATCGCTTTGGAAATACAACAGCTGGAACCATTCCTATTGCTATGAACGAAGCAGTTGAAACTGGGCGAATAAAAGATGGTGATAACATTCTTCTAGCCGCATTTGGGGCAGGGTTTACTTGGGGTAGTATGCTCTTAAAATGGAACGAACATTAAATGAAATCTGCCTGGTTATTCCCTGGACAAGCATCCCAATATGTTGGGATGGGAAAAGATATTTTTGATCATACTGATTTAGGGAAACACTATTTTGAGTGTGCCAATGACATTATGGAGTGTGATATTCAATCCATTATTTTTAATGGACCAAAAGAAAAATTGAAACAGACACAATATACTCAACCTGCTATTTATATCGTTTCAGTTATACTAGGCGAACTATTGAAAGAAAAAGGATTTACACCAAATGCAGTTGCTGGACATAGTCTAGGTGAGTATTCGGCCTTGGCTATTGCCAATGCATTTGATTTTGAAACAGGGTTATCTCTCGTAAAAGTTCGTGCCGAAAATATGGCAAAGGCTGGAGCTACTCAAGAAGGGGCTATGGCAGCTATTATTGGAATAGAAGATAAAACTATATCTGAATTATGTTCTGATTATTCCGGAAATGGCGTCGTAGTGGCTGCAAATTATAATTCACCAGGACAAGTGGTAATCTCTGGTTCTCCTGAAGCAGTGGAATCTGTAATGGATTCCGCAAAGGCATCAGGCGCAAGGATGACAGTCCAATTAAACGTAAGTGGGGCCTTCCATTCTCCACTTATGGCACCTGCAAGAGAAGCACTTGCTGAAATGCTTGATTCTCTCGAAATTTCGAATTCACTTTTCCCCGTTTTTACAAACGTTGATGCTAAACCCGTGATACAAGGAAACGATATTAAAGATTCGCTCATTAGACAGTTAGAGAATCCAGTTCTCTGGTCAAAATCAATTTTTTCCATGAAAGAGTCGGGAATTGAATCTTTTGTTGAAGTGGGGCCAGAGAAAGTTCTCCAGGGACTCAACAAACGCATCGATCGCAAAATGTTATCGCAAGGTGTAGAATCTTTAGAACAGGTAAAGCATTTCAATGTTTAGTTTAGCGAATAAAATTGCCATTATTACTGGAGCATCTCGAGGAATTGGAAAAGTAATTTCTAAAGTTTTTGCCAATGCTGATGCTCATGTTGTATGTGTGGCTCGTAGCGAAGATGCTATCAAATCACTTTCTGATGAAATTAATGCAAACGGCGGATCAGCTTCATTTCAGACCTGTGATATCGGTGATGGTGTAGCATTCTCTTCTTTGATTTCAGAAATTGCAAAAGACCAAGGTAAACTGGATATTTTAGTAAATAATGCCGGTGTTACGCAGGACAATCTTTTAATGAGAATGAAAGAAGATCAATGGGATACTGTATTAAATATTAATTTGAAAGGTGCCTTTCATGGTATGAAGGCCGCTGTCCGACCCATGATGAAAAATCGGCATGGTCGTATAATCAATATCGCATCTATTGTTGGAATAACCGGGAACCCCGGCCAAGCAAATTATGCCGCATCCAAGGCAGGACTAATTGGTATGTCTAAATCCGTTGCCAAAGAAGTTGCAACACGTGGAATTACTGTAAATTGTATTGCTCCAGGTTGGATAGGAACTGACATGACGGATGAATTATCTGATGAAGTGAAAGAAGAATTTTTAAGCAGGATTCCTGCTAACCGGATCGGATCACCGGAAGATATCGCCCATACAGCACTTTTCCTGGCATCCGACGAAGCAAGTTACATTACTGGTCAAACTATCACTGTTGATGGTGGCCGTGTCATTAATTAACCAAGGAGACAATATGTCCACATTTAACAAAGTAAAAGAAGTCATCATCGATAAACTCGGCGTTGAAGAAGATGCAATCAAATTGGAAGCTCATTTCGTAGATGATCTCGGTGCTGATTCACTCGATACCGTAGAATTGATTATGGAATTGGAAGAAGAGTTCGGTATAGAAATTCCAGATGAGGATGCAGAAAATATCACGACTGTTGGGGCAGCGGTTGATTATGTAGAGAAAGTCAAATAAACGGAATAAAGCAAATGACCCGGGAAAAAATAGTTATTACAGGTTTGGGGGTTCTCGCACCCAACGGAAATAACGTTGATGCATTTTGGGGATCTTGCACTGCGGGGAAAAGCGGTATTGATCGCATCACATATTTTGATTCATCTGACCATCGAGTTAGTATCGCAGGAGAGTTATCGGATTTCCAACCGGAGATGGTTCTGGATCCAAAAGAAATTCGAAAACTTGACCCATTTTCTATTTATGCATTAGTAGCTACTGACGAAGCGGTAAAAATGGCTAATATTGATCCAGAGAAATTAGATATGGATCGTATTGGCGTTACAATTGGTACCGGTGTGGGTGGAATCCAAACACTAGAAGAACAACATTCAGTAATAGAAAATAAAAGCGCACGTCGAGTATCTCCCCAGTTTGTTCCAAAGATGATTGCTAATATTGCTGGTGGACATTTGTCCATTCGATGGGGATTCAGAGGACCAAACCAAACAGTAACATCTGCATGTGCATCTGCGACCGATGCAATTGGAATGGCTATGAGACTGATTACCGCGGGAGATGCTGATATGATGATCTGTGGAGGTACTGAAGCCAGTGTGACCCCATTGACTATTGCAGGGTTTGCTAATATGCGCGCATTATCACAATCATGTGATGAGCCCACTAAAGCCAGCCGACCTTTCGAGAAAGACCGGAATGGATTTGTCTTGGGTGAAGGTGCTGGGATTATGGTTATCGAGACTGAAAGTCATGCAAAAAACAGAGGAGCAACAATTCTAGCTGAACTAGCGGGATATGGCTCAACTGATGATGCTTTTCATGTAACTCAACCAGCCATGGGCGGTACTGGTGCTCTAAAAGCAATGGAACGAGCAATCATAGATGCAGGATTACAGATCACAGACATTGATTACATCAATGCTCATGGCACATCTACTCCATTTAATGATCGGAATGAATCTGCTGCAATTTCAACCCTTTTTGGTGATCACTGTAATAAACTCAAGGTAAGTTCTACAAAATCTATGACCGGGCACCTTTTAGGAGCTGCAGGCGGAATTGAAGCTGTTGCTGCCGTGAAAGCAATCCAAAATCAGCTCTTACCTCCAACGATAAATTACGATACACCTGACCCAGACTGCACATTAGATTATGTACCCAATAAAGCACAAGCCCATACGGTAAATGCTGTCCTGTCCAATACCTTTGGTTTTGGTGGGCATAATGCAGTGATCTGTGTTCGAAAATACGATTGAATTTATTTGTAAAACTTAAACAATTTTTTCTCGATAGAAGCAGTTCTGTCTACCCCGTTGAAAAAAAAATAAACTATATTTTTCATAATAAAGATTATCTTAACCAAGCCTTCACTCACAAATCACTTGATACAAGCCCAAGGAGTAATTACGAACGATTGGAATTTCTTGGCGATGCCGTTATAGATATAATTGTAAGTCGAGAACTTATGCGAGAATTTCCGGAAGGTGATGAAGGTTTACTTACCCAACGCCGTGCATCCTTAGTTCAAAAACCTTTTTTAGCACAAATTGGTCAATTATTGGATCTAATGGACCATCTAAAGATTGAATCCAGTGTGGATTTGGAAATTGAAAAGATTGCTGAAAAACAAATGGCAAATATTTTTGAATCATTAATTGGAGCAATGTATTTAGATGGTGGCATTGAACCCTGCAGACGACTTATTTTAGATACAATTTGGGCGCATAAGGAGGAAGCATGGAAATCAACCAATTATAAAGGCAAACTCATTGAGTATTGCCACTCCAAGGAAATTGATAATCCTGTATTTCTTATCAAGGATATTACAGGGCCGGATCATTACAAAACATTTGAGATCCAAGTAAAAATTGGATCCCAAGTCTTTGCTTCCGGATTGGGTACAAACAAAAAAACCGCAGAACAAATTGCGGCTCAAATGGCTTTAGAGGAAATGGGTGCACCTATTTAAGATTCCAGGCTACTGATCTTATCTCGCAGTTTTGCTGCAAATTCATATTCTTCTTCTTCTACTGCCTCTTTCAATTTTTCTTTCAAAGCTTCTAAAGAATATTCTGGCTTTTTTCTAGGTTTTTTAGTGTCTTTCAACATGTCTTCTTTTACTCCTGCATCCTTCAATACGCGGGGTGCAACTAAAATCGGCGCCTTCATTCGAAGTGCAACTGCGATAGCATCACTGGGACGTGCGTCAATTATTCGATTCCCAATAATATCTGATTCCAATTCCATTTGCGCATAAAAAACACCATCCGTCAAATGGCTTACTCTGACTGTTTTCAATGATCCATCTATACCGGTAATAACATCACAGATTAAATCATGAGTCAAGGGACGAGGTGTCTCAACCACTTCAATTGCTAGGGCTATGGATTGGGCTTCATATGAGCCTACAATAACAGGGAGGCAAATTTCACCAGAAATTTCCTTCAAAATCACAGCATAACTTCTGCTTTCCGGATGGTATGAAATCTTAAGTACTTTTACAGGAATCATGGTCTTTTCGATAATTCTTCCTTAAGTCTTGAAATTTTCTTCACGGGACTTGGATCAGTCCCATGGAGAATTGCACACCAATAACTTAACCAATCTCCATAGTAAATCATATGAAGAAATCGTTCTTGAAATGAATTACCTGTCATTTCTAAAACATACTGGTCGACCCCCACTTCATTCAGAATATCCTGGGTAATTTTCTCGCGATATTTTACTCTAGCATTATCGTCGGCATCCGTAAGCCAAAGCACAAATAATTTTTCGAAAATGTCAGAATTATTTTCCCATCCCACGATTTCATTATGATTGAATTCAGGAAGTTCATTATGATAAGCGAGCATTTTACCATTTTCGCAAATTTGTCCCTTCAACCGAAGAGCAGCCACTCCCAAAGTTGAATTATCTGCATAAATTACTGGAATTTTATCATATACCTGTTGAGCCAATTCATAGACTGGATTTTTTTCATTTCCCAGACTGTAGATTTCCCGAGCACGATTGATGGCGCCAATTGCACTGTCCATCCAATTGTCGAAACTCAAAGTTAAAACTCCTGCTTCTTCCAAGCATTTTGCCATGGGAACAAACGAAAAAGCAAGGGCAGCCCGTGGCTGAAGTCCAGATGGAATCAATACTACATCTTTATCCAATTTTTTTAGATTTTTGGCGATTCTTCCGCCTGTGGTTATACCACAAATCTGTGCATTTTTTAATATTGCATCATCTAATGCTGAAAGTGTTTCTTCTGTGTTCCCGGAGTAGGATGAACAAACAACCAATGTATTTTCATTCACCCAATTTGGGAGGGAATAACCTCGACAAACTACAAAAGGTACATTCAAATTATCTTGTTCCAAAACAGACACAACATCACCACCAATGGCAGATCCTCCCATTCCCGCAACAACCACATTCTGAATATTAGTATAGGAATGTTTCATCGAAATTTCATTCCCCAATTTCATAGCATCGGCAAGATTATCCGGGAAATCCCAGATGGATCCAAACATATTTTCAGGATCAAATCTATCAGACATTAATAGCTCCTAGTTTCTACTAAATTAACAAAATCAAAAAGTTCGCTGCAGTTGATTCCATCGATCTTTTCAAGGGAATTCCGAGCTAGGTTAAAATAAGTTTGGGCAAGATCTTTAGTTTCATTTTCTATTCCATTTTCAGTGAAAAAGGACCGTATCTTATCCATGAAATCAATTCTGTCCAGATCACCTATTATCTCACCCCATTCTTTTCCAAATAAGTTTCGTGCTTTTATTACCATCATAGTTTGCTTTCCTTCCGCAATATCGCTACCAAGGCTTTTTCCCATTTCATTCGGGTTTCCATAAATTTCAAGAAGGTCATCATGAATCTGAAAACCATTTCCCAAAGCACGACCAAATTGATCAAAATAATTAATCACTTCCTGTTCAGCACCAACAAGTGTAGCAGATAACGCTGCACAGGCCCCTAGCAAAGATCCTGTTTTTTTCTCGACCATTTCTAGATATTGATCTTCAGTAATAGATAAATCATTCTCAAACTCTTTGTCTAAGGCTTGTCCCTCACATACTTCCAGAGTTGCCTGATTAAAGAAACGACAAATTGCGTTAGATCGATCCGGAATTCCGCTTAATAATATTTGTGCAATTGCATTAATTCCATCACCAGCAAGTATTGCTGTTGATTCATCCCATTTTGAATGAATCGCCGCTTGTCCATGCCGCATATCATCGTTATCCATAATATCATCGTGGACCAAAGTAAAGTTGTGAAGTAATTCAACCGCTAGGGCAATTTTCATTAACGAATCCGGATCTGCATTGTTAGCGCGTCCTGCAAGATGTACAAGAATCGGCCGGAACCTTTTTCCATTTCCTCTTAGCACAAAACGGATTGGCTCATAAAGGTAAACAGGCCTTTCCGGGATCGGGAGCCGTTTTAGGTCACGGTTCACCTCCTTCCTAATAAAGGTAATCAATTCATTAAATGTTGACATTTAATGTCCACCCAACTCCAAATTGCCGAACTCCTTGAGTTTTCCTAAAACCAGATTCATAATCTCTTCTTTACGTTCGGAAGAATTAGCTTCGAAACGACAAACGATCACAGGTTGCGTATTCGACGAACGACCTAGTCCCCACCCATCACCAAATTTGATGCGAACACCATCCACAGTACTACAATTATAATTTTCTGAAAAATATGCAATAGCCTCTTTTGCGATCCTGAATTTTTCCTGGTCATTTTCAGCCTCCATTCGCATTTCAGGTGTGGAATAATAAACTGGAATTTCTGCTTTCAAATCAGAGAGTTTTTTATCTGTTCTCGATAAGAGTTGTACCAATCGAGCACTCACATAAAGGGCATCATCATATCCATAATAATCATCTGCAAAAAAAATATGGCCACTCATTTCACCACCAAATTTACATTCCAACTCTCCCATTTTTTGCTTAATGAGAGAATGACCTGTCTTCCACATAATTGGATTTCCGCCATACCGATTGATCATATCTTCCAGAGCCTGGGAGCATTTTACATCGAAAAGAATATCTTCTCCGTTTTCAATTATTTCCGGCAAAAAGAGTGCCATAAGTTGGTCTGCCCAAATGATATCACCTGTCTCATCTACCACGCCAATTCGATCTGCATCACCATCGAAAGCCAGTCCAACATCGTATTGACCCGTTTTCATTTCTGCGATTAAATCCTGGAGATTTTCTTCAACAGTTGGATCAGGATGATGGTTCGGAAACGTCCCGTCTGGATCAGAAAATAATTCTTTCAATTCAATCCCAAGGGCATTAAACACATCTGGCCCATTAATTCCACCTGCAGCATTCCCACAATCCATAACCACTTTCATAGGTCGTTCGATGTTGATTTTGTCCAAGATCATTTCTTTATACTTAGGCAGAATCTTATACCGCGCTTCCGTCCCTTCCCCTACTTCAAAATCCATTTTATCCATGAATTGATACAAGGATTGGATATCATCACCAAAAAAAGCTTTTTTATCAAATGAAAATTTGAAACCGTTAAATTCTGGAGGATTGTGACTTCCTGTGATCTGTACAGCGCCCGATACATCTAAATGATACATGGAATAATAATTCACCGGTGTTGGGATAATACCGAGATTGATAATGTCGATTCCAGTTGAAAGAACACCCGTTTTAAAGGATGTCAAAAGGTCAGGAGTGGTTAGGCGTATATCGCCACTCAAGGCAATTTCCTGACCACCAGCTCGTTTCACAAAGGTGCCAAAGGCCTTACCTAGTTTAACAACAACGTGTTCGGGAAAATCTTCTACTACTTTACCGCGAATATCATATTCACGAAAAATATATGGATTAATTAGAGACATTTTAATTTCTTTTGATTAGTTTAAAAAAAGTAGGGGGTAGAATCTACGGAACTGGAATTATTTTTTCGAGACGAAACTGATTAAATATTTAATCAATTCCTCTTATAAAGTCTGATACCCGGTCAAGCCCACTTCTGACATATTCTTCAGGTGTCCCATAGCCAAACCTCACAAATCCTTCCATCCCATGCCATTTTCCTGCTGTTA
>CAXCBH010000015.1:0-14370 GCA_963980675.1 uncultured bacterium
TGGCTTGTGAAAGAAGTTTTCTCTTTCATTGAGAAAATCCTTGGAATAACGATTGTGAAGTCCACCGCCAGAAATGCCGCCAACGCCATACATGTACCAGTATTGTTGACCTGAATAGTTTTTATCTATAGGTGCCCAGTTCTGGTTAAATGTGCGACCAAATCCTACTCCATTTGCTTCACCTTCATCTACAAAATTTCCATCATCACCAAGTGCTGTAGCATCATATCCGTCTACACCCTTAGCGAACTCGGAGTCATATGCTCCAAGGTTCTGCTTGTATAAGTTTTGGCCATGACGCTGGGGAGCACCTACAGCATACATTTCAAAACGGTTAGCATCATTCATCTGGTAACTTGCACCAAAGTAATATGCCCAAGCATCTGTCCACGTTTTGTCAATGACGCCATTGCCAGTTTTACGGACTAGGGTTCCACTTAAGGCAAGGTTACCACCAATCAGACCAGTGTTATAGTTTATTGATGTTTTCAGGAATGAACCTGCACCAACTTCCTGCTTAACCATTCCGCCTTTTTCAGCCGCTGCAGGATCAGTAATAATATTCATGGTACCACCAATAGAAGGGGTAGCAAGATTAACAGCACTTAAACCACGCTGCATTTGGATAGAATGTGTAGCATCGCCAACGCCATCCCAGTTTGACCAGTAAACCCAGCCATTTTCCATATCATTTTGAGGGACACCATTAATCATAACAGCAACATTACGCTGGTTAAATCCACGAACGTTAATTCGAGCATCACCGGCACCGCCACCTTGTTGTGTTGCATAAACACTTGGTGTGGTGTTTAAGGCCATTGGAATATCTTGTGAACCAAGACGTACTTCCATATCAGCTTTAGATACATTTGTGTAAGCAACAGGTGTTTTTTCTCCAGCGCGAGATGCCAATACTTCAAGTCCGGACATTTCAATCGCAGAACCAGCTAATGAAAAATTAACTGTTTTTCCAGCTGTGGCTGATGCATCCGTATATCCAATCATGGATGCTGTGAGGGTTGCGCCATTGGGGACATTACTTAATGTATACCCACCATTAGCATCTGCAGCTGCACCCATATCTGTGCCATCCACAACAACATTTGCACCAGCAAGAGTATTACCGGTAGATGCATCAGTTACCGTACCGGAAACTGTCATCTGTGCAAATAAGATTGACGTGATGGAAAGTATAAATATGTTAGCTACGATTCGTGTATAACGATTCATTGTGTTCTCCTTGGTTATTTATAGCAAGAACTAATTAGTTAAATCAGTTCTTGATTAGGTGGAACTTCGTAATTAGTATGGGGTTTTACAAAAAAAAAATGTGAAAAATTATTTTCGTTTGAATTCTTAAAAAAGATCCAAAGTAGAAGAGTCTTGCGTAGACCTAATACAATCAATGGTATTGTTTTTTTGAGAATTCACAAATGTTGAAACAGGGTTGAAAGTGAGTGGTTTTGAATAGGAGACAAGATTTGTGATCGCCTGGTTCGATGGTGTTGTATCACAAAAGATCCATTCATCAATTGACATGGGATTCAATATGACCGGCATGCGGTTATGGATGTGTCTAATCTCATTTTGTGGTGATGTTGTAATAACAGTATAGGAATGGATAATTTTGCTCGTGGATGATTCCCAGGTTGTCCATAAGCCCGCCATGGGCAGGAGTTTGTTTTCGGGATGAGAAATATAATAAGGTTGGCTACCATCACTTTCCCGTTTCCATTCGAAATAACCGTCTGCAACAACCACGCATCTATTTTGATTAATCAAATTTTGAAAAGATGGTTTTTCTGTGAGTGTTTCAGATCGCGCATTAATCATTTTGGGTCCAATGGATTCATCTTTAGACCAACTTGGGATCAATCCCCATTTCATGGGTTTTATAATTCGCGATTTTCCATCAGCGAGTAGGATGGGAGATGTTTGAGTAGGTGCTATATTAAAACTTGGATGAAAATTGTCATCATACCACTCCTCGATAGCCAATTCTTCAATAATAGATTGCATATCTCGAGTGAGTGTTTTGCGTCCGCACATGTTCAAATCTACTGAAAAAATACAACCATTAATCTTGTATTATTAATCTTCTAATTTTGTTTGGGTAGATTTTTTAATTTTTTTAAAATTTTTATTTTCCTTTATTTTTTTCATCGTAAATGTTCGTGAACTTTCAGACTTACTAAGCAAGGTTTTAGGAATAATATGTATAAACTAGTTTTACTTCGCCATGGTGAAAGCCAATGGAATTTAGAAAATCGTTTCACTGGTTGGACCGATGTGGACCTTACCGAAAAAGGTGAATCGGAAGCACGATTATCCGGTCAACTCCTGAAAAAAGAAGGATTTATTTTTGATGTAATTCATACTTCAGTATTAAAACGTGCAATTCGCACTATGAATATTTGTCTGGATGAAATGGGCGTTGAGAATATTCCAACCTATTATAACTGGCGATTAAACGAACGTCATTATGGTGCACTGCAAGGATTGAACAAAGCTGAAACTGCTGCACAATATGGTGATGAACAGGTCCATATTTGGCGCAGGAGTTATTCTACGCCGCCACCTAAATTGGAATTGGATGATAAGCGTCACCCAAGGTTTGATGAAAAGTATTCTGATTTGACATCTTCTGAATTACCCGCATCAGAATGTTTAAAAGATACTGTGGATCGGTTTTTACCTTATTGGTTTGAAACGATTAAACCTAAAATTGAATTGGGAAAGCGAGTTCTCATTGTAGCCCACGGGAACTCATTACGTGCGTTGGTCAAGTATCTAGATAAAGTATCTGATGAAGAAATCCTGGGACTCAATATTCCAACAGGTGTTCCACTTGTGTATGAATTAGATGAAAACTTAAATCCAATAAGACATAACTATTTGGGAGATCAGGAAGCAATTGCTAAAAAAGCTGCAGAAGTTGCAGCGCAGGGTAAGGCTAAATAACTTCCTAAATATTATTTAAAGATTCGGTTAAGTTCACCGGAGAGTCTTACACCGCCTTGCAGTAACCGCTGTTCCAATAATCCTTTATTATAATAGAAATATTCCCACTTCAAATTATTTCCGGAAATATCATAGCATTGGTTTCGCAAATTCTTTGATTCGTTTATATAAACCATCAAAGAATCTCCTTGCCACTTTCGAATATCACCATAGTCTATATTCAATAATAAATAATTCGTGTATTCAGAATAACTCAAATTTTGGTACTGGATCAATTTGCTATCCCAAATGCTGTGAAGGTTTGTTTCTTCTCCAAACCATTTAAGCTTTTTGTCATTTCCGCCGCGGTCTTTACCATTTCCAACATGAAGCGGTTGATGAAGATCACCAACTAGATGAACTAAAAATTTTAGAGCAATTTGCTTTTCTTCTTTTGATGATTTTTTATTTTTTAAAGTCACAATGAAATCATTCACTTTTTCTATGGCATTTCCTGTGTGTTTCCCCGTTTCGTACTTCTCTCCATCAGGAATTGTACACCAGTGCCAATCATAAGCATGTTTCCAATTCGGATCTGATTTGATTTCATCAGCCCAGGTACTAACTCGAGATAAATCAGTGTGCCCCAGGATTTTTTTAATTTGCATTTTTGCATTTCCTGTTAAATAAGTTTCTGCAACTTTTCCAACAATGCGATGCCCGGTACTCCCCCAAGCCATCAATGGCTGGATGGATAATAATACGATCAATAAGAGTTGTAATAGTATTTTCATTTTAATAGGTGTTTAATATTGTTAAGGTTTCCATCAATTTTTTTACTTGGATCAATACCAAGAATATGTGCTATCATGGGGTAAATATTAACATTCTCAAATGGTTCAGTTACAATATCATTTTTAAATGCAGGGCCTTGAGCAATAAATAGCGCATGCATACTTTTTAATTGATTATCATAGCCATGCGTTCCTCCAGTAGGGACATATTTCCCAGCAGTTGATGAACTGCTTATAGCCTGGTTTTGGATATACCATCCTTCATCAGCGACTATCAATGCATCTTTAATACGATGGTGGTTTTTGAAATGATACCGATCAGGAATCTCATTTTTTAAGTAAACTGAAATATGCTCAGCATTTTTTAATTGGTCTACTGCCGGTTCAATAATATTTTTTTTCTTACTATACAAAAATGCATAAGGTCCGGATCCTTCCTGGATGATTTGGCTCATATCGGTATACGCCGAAAGATCAACGGTTCTTTCAGAACTGATTTCTGCCATTCCATGGTCTGCTACCGCAATAATATTCAAATTATTTGAGATTGGTAACTGCTCTAGTTTTGAGATCAGATCACCAAATAAAGAATCTAAATGTGATACCACTGCCTCGGTTTCTTGACTTCTAGGTCCAGTCTCATGTCCAGTCCAATCCGGTTCATGAAAATACAAAGAACAGAATCGTGGTCTTTCCTTTAATGGGAGCGAAAACCACGATACAATAGAATCAATCCTCGCTTCAAACGGGAAATTATGTTCATACTTTTTCCATTTACTTGAATAAATTCCACCGATAGGTGCTTCTGTCCCCACCCAAAAGTAGGATGCTGTCTTTAGACCTTGTTTTTCAGCTGTGACCCAAATGGGTTCTCCGCCATAAAATTTGGAGTCTTGTACTTTCGATCTATCGCTTAAAGTATAGTTGTCATCTAATTCTGCATCATAAAAGTGATTTCCAATTAAGCCATGATTTTCCGCATACATTCCCGTGGCAATGCTATAATGATTAGGAAATGTTTTAGATACAAATACGGGAATCATTCCTTTTGCTCGAACACCGTTTTTAATAAACCTGTCCATATTGGGCGTATCAAACCAATCCAGATAATCTGCCCGAAAACCATCAAAGGATATAAGTAATACATAGGAATCATCCTGATGATTATCACAGGATGAAAAAACAATAAATAGAATTAATAGGTAGCGAATTGAAAATTTCATTTATTTAAAAGGTATAAATCCCAAAATCATTTCGGGATATTTATCTGTCGCCACCAGAAATCCTCTATCATCAAGACGAACAATCCCTTCCCAGTTCCTTGATGCTTTTTCATCCAGTTCTATTTGGATAGGCTCCCGTCCAGATAATTGGATTTTATCTTCATTGAATTCAAATTCAACTAAGCGTTCAACAGCATCAGACTTTTGATGAGATTTTCCTTCTTTAATTTTCATAACAATTGGATCAGGTGCAGGCTTTAGATATTTAGCATCACCGGGCCAATAGTAATTTATTGCCCAGAAATGGTTTTGGTCATCCATCCGTGATACATCTGTTATTCTGTATTCAATATTTGGGAATTCAATTTTAGATACGGAAAAATCCGTTAATGATACCCGATATTGCCACACAGATTTTTGCAGGTTTATTCCCTGGGTCTCATAAAAAAGAATAATATGGTCATTATGGATCAATAAACTTTCAAATGTCATATTTTTCACCTGGATGGGTGTTTCTAACTCTAATAAATTTTTCTTAGGAATTGTAACTTCTTTTGTAGTTGGGTCAATAGTACCCCACGCTAAATATCCCCGCATCATTTTATCATCTTTTGATTCCAGAGTTATGTAGACGTTATTCCCATTAAAGGCGATAGCTTCCAATCCTTCAAAACCCGGGATAGATTTTGAATAATCCGGTGAATGGAATGCTGGCTGTTTTGGTTCTATAGGAGTTCTATCTTTTTCCCCCAGCGCATTCAGGATTTCATCTTTCGAGATCATATATAGAAACCCACCAAGATTTTCCGGCAGAAGCATGATTTGATCATTGTAAAGATCCATTCCGGAGATTTCCTGTTTTGGATTTGTGATCAATCCAGATAAAAGAATGGGTTGATATTGGATTTCTCCGGCAACTCCAAAGGAAATTAAAAAAACAAATAGATAAAATTTTATTTGGTTCATCAGATGAGTTTAAAGATTTAAAATATTGGCACGAAACCTAAGGCAGACAAACGTTCAATCCGTAATTATTTTTAAATCAAAAATAGAGTACCGATAAAATCAAGAATCCAATACTTCGCAAAGTTTTTTAAGAAGCTCAAAGGTATAGATTCCGGTGCTGTGTCCATCTTTCCAAAAAGGGCGAATCGCATAATAACCAACTGGTTGGATTCCTGTTACAATGTAACTTTCTTCTTTCATGCTTTGGGGCGGCCCCTTATACACATTGCCAAAAATATCGGTTTCACCTGCACAACTTGCACATGGACAATTATCTCGTACACCTTTAAGAAGAATCGCATTTTCGGAGCCATCCGTCCATTGCAGCAGTAATAAATCATTCACCACCTCATGATATGTCAAATTCAGATCAGCCATTATTTTATTAAAATGAGTTTGGTTGATTGCATTGTATGCCCGGATTGAAACATGGCAAAATATATCCCGCTTGGGTGCTGTCTTGCATTCCATTGAACTTCGTGAAATCCAGGCATAACGTAACCGCTGAACAATGTCTCAATCAGCCTTCCGTCAATGTCATATATATGCAGGGACAGAGGTTGTTTTGTATCCAACACTGAAAATCGTACAGTCGTAGATGGATTGAACGGATTCGGGTAGGCTGGGAACAGTATCAGTCTTTCCGGTACCGTTGGTTTAGATTTTACTGCAAGTACTGGTAAAGAAATTTTATTGAAAACAAATAAGCCATTATCAATATTAATGGATTGTAGAGGCCAGGTTAAAACAGGTTTAGTAAGGGTCGCATAAAAATCTCCGCTAAGAGAAGAATCTGATATTTCGGAAATTTCAAGCACACCTTGATTGTTTCCAAAAAAATCTGGAAGGCCCAAATAAAGGTTATCATTCAATTCTAAGAATAGGCTTTCAAACAATGAATCCAAGGCCAATGAATCACCGCCTGTGGTGTCAGTAAGCGTTTCTATTAAATCTAAGACAAAAACCGAATCCAGTTCGGGTATAAAAATCACAATCGATTCCAAACTTAATGGATCTAGCGGATTTCCCTGGCCGGGAATGTCCCATGTCCGAGGTTGAACGGGGAATGTTGTATCTTGAAGGACCGCCAGAAAAAGGTCAAATTCATTGTTTTCCTGTTCCGTAAATGCTCCCATAATGAAGTAGGATGTATCCGCCCCTTCCTGATTGAAGGCAAATCCGATAGGGATGGAATCCTGGATAATGGATGTAAAGGATCCGCTTACGGTACCGTTGTAATCAAATGTTATTTCGCCGGTGTAGCTCTCTTGGGCCAAGCAGAAACAAAAAATAAATGGAATAAATATTTTCATGAAATTCTGTCCTTACGTATAAAAAAAAGAACCGATACTAGAAACTAACATTACATGAAAAAAGTGGATTTAATTAATATTGAAATAAAGTTTATCGATGCCGTTTCATAACGACTATTAGCATAGCGCCAACATTGATAAAGCCTGTTTTCAATTCAGGCCAGGGTTCACCCTGGGGAATGATATTAGTGTTCCCAAAGAGACGGAGAGCAAGTGGAATATCAGAAAACCAGTAATCCATGGATGCACCAGTGCTGAACCCGATGCCACCATAGGTTGCTTCTCCATCGTACTCAGTATGACCTAAAGCAAATTCTGATGGTTCATGCTTGAAAGCAATATTATAATTCACGCCAATATCCATACATAAATGCAGAGCTTCAGGCAAAAAGAAAAATACTGGTTTGAAATCAACACTCATGTTTCCACCCAGTTGAATGGCATTTACAATACCCATATCAATATTATCAAAGCCATAGGTCATTATTTTTAATCCCGGGGAAATATCCACAGCCCCGACGGGGAAATAGGGAGCCTGAAATCCTATCCCTAGATTAGGAGCTAATGTTGTTGTTTTTAATGAATCTTGCAAAGATGCCATGGCGAATGGCATCCCACCATAAACAGTCACTGAATTGTAAGCTGTTGCTGGTTTTTTACTTTCCTCGTATTTGTATTCTTCCGTTTGGGTGGTATAATCATCGTATTGAAAATCATCAAATTCGTCCATCCAATCATCATTATTTGCAAGAAATTCACCTTTTTCATAAAAGTATTTCACCGCACTATTAACCACTGGAACCATGCCATTTTCCATCTTGAGGGTGTCTATATTCCCCACAAGAATACCTTCTGCTGTGTCAAGCCCCATGGGAACGATATAGACGGTTGATTCATCCACTTTTGTCACTCGACCTACTACATAGGTCCCATCGAAAAATGTGATTTTCCCGTGCAGACCAAATAAATAGCCTACAAAAAGAGGTAGTATTATTAATTTTCTCATGTACTAGTTATTCATAATAGAAATGGAATATAGGTGATAATTTAATAAAATGAAAGTATAGCGGAATGATTTACATCTATCTCAAATTCTATTCTTTCATCTCTCAAATCTTATTTACGTCGTATTTATGGTATAAATATTTTTGATTAAAATGCCTAAAATTCGTATCCTAATGAAATACCACCACCAAGCCAGTATGTAGTTCCACCGTCATATTTCTTAACGGTATTGGCCCTTCCTGTTACACGAATTTCCAAGGCTTCGATCACTCCTTCCATATTTTCAACAAATTCTACATCCCCATATTTGTTTAGTATAATACTTCCCAGGGGAAGATCGATACTTCCTCCAGCGATAAATCCGGGACCTGCATGGTAATATCCAGTGCAGGCTGTGAGACTGATGCTGTATTCACCAATAAAAAAACCAGGGCTTACCCCAATCTGCCCGGCCAGTCCCCCAAATTTTTCATAATCAGGATTGTTTGTTACATTGAAATCATAATAGGCGAGCTCAGCAATAGCATTCACAAAAAAATTGCCCATAAAGAATCCCCAGGGACTGCCAATTGATAAACCATAGACAGGATTGATGTCATCGTAAAAATCAAATGAAGCACCTTTAATTATTGGATAGCCTGTGTAAATATTTAAACTCCAGTTTGGTACAAGAACATATTCAAGATTGTATTCTTTGGGAGTCTGCCTATTTAATTTTTCTTCTTCTGGGGCCGTGAATTGCCCATTACTGTACAGTAATAGCACCTGGTTCCCAGCCACAAGGAGTTTACCATTGTCCAATTTTAGTGAATCTACATTGTCTATGATAATCTCTTCCGGGAAGTTTAATCCGATGGGTGTTATATAAATGGAACTCCGATTCACAGAATTGATTTGGCCATCAACTGTTGTTCCATCATTGAATACAATTTTTCCATCAATCGAGAAAAGAAAGCTGATGGAAAAAGAAAGTAAAATGATTTTTCTCATTGTGTAAAGTCTCAAAGTCGGGTTAAAGAGGGGCAAAATAAAACAGTAAAATTAAGCGATGTTGTTGGCCCACAGATATTCCCAGCTCTCTTCTAACTGGTAGGATGGTTGGTAGAAAATTTCAAGCCAACAGATCATCAGTCATTTTACAGGATTTATTAACTTCTAATATTAATTGATTTTAGCAAATAATCGTAGCAGAGTTTCCAATAAAAATTATTTGGGTGAGAAATGGTTTATAAACGAGTACTTAATTATAGCAATATGTTTAAAATTATTCTATATGCCCACTTGCTATTTTCGCTTCTAATATTTATTTATAGACTCGTAAAACTCCAAAATCATCTTCAACAAGCCATCCACCACCTGGGACTTCATCTTTAAGAGTTCCTTGCCCTTGAATTGAACCATCTTCAAACCAGAATTTAGCTTTTCCCCAGGGAACATCATTTACATATTCAACTGTCATTTCTTTCTTCCCATTTTCATACCATTGGGTCCAGGTACCATTTCTCCCCCCATCTTTGAAATCAATAACTAATGCTTTTTTCCCATTCTCATGCCATTCCTGATACTTTCCATCAGGAATACCATTAAAATACACTGTTTTTAGTGCTTTTTTCCCATTCTCATGCCACTCCTGATACTTTCCTTGTTCCAATCCATTAACATAAGTTCCAAAGATTGATTTTTTCCCATTTTCATACCATTCTTTATAAGGTCCATCATATTTATTTTGAATGAAATTAGCTTCTAATTCTTTCCGTCTTTTCCTTTCATCATCATACCATTGCTTCCATTCTCCATGCTTTAAGCCCATTTCGTAATATCCAATCAAAATCGGTTCTCCAATCCGATTTAACTTTAGCCAAAGGCCATGGCGAATACCATCCTGAAATCCTCCTTCCATGAGGCCTGTATCAAGATGTTTTATTGCCTGTCCGCTGAACAGTTGCCCATCAAGATAATATTTCCCATCAAGTGAATCTAATTTACCCCAATCAACAGCGTGCAGCTGCGTAAGGTATAAAAAAGAAATACCTAATTTTATAAATATTGATTTCATCTCTCTCAATTAACTTAGCCAAGTGTTGTGTAAGTTAAACCTAATTTCCACTAAACTGAATTATAATAAATGTTCTATAATGGATATAATAACCTGCCAAATTTTTGTCGGTGAATATTGAACATTATAAATGTTATAGAGATTGTTAATGTTCAGCATTTGAGATGAATATTGTATGACCAAATTTAAAAAAATTCCCCCGTTAAAGACTTTCTTTTATAACGGGGGAATTTGACGTGGGCCCACAGGGATTCGAACCCCGAACCAACAGATTATGAGTCTGCTGCTCTAACCGTTGAGCTATGGGCCCTAAACGGCGTAAAAATTAAGGCTAATTTTGACCTTCTCTGACTTTTTTCATCCAAAGTTTTTTAACAATTCCGGCTTTTTAATATTACTCGTGTTTTTTATTGCTCACGAATAAATGTGAATGAAAATTCTCACTAGGATAAGAACATGAAAAATCACCAGAAAACGCAATTCACCATATATGGAATTAACAATACAATTGCAATTTTGGAATCTAAACGATTTACTGTTTCAAAAATTGATATCGTTAGAAATGGCAGAGCCGAAAAAGATGATTATTTAATGCATCTAGTTAGCAAATTGACTTTTCAACCCAAATTTTATGCCAAGCCGGGATTTTTTCAGAAATATCCAGAAGGGCGAACTCAAGGAATTGCCGCGGTTATAGATGGAAGAATTGCAAAAAATGAATTGCCGAATTATTCAGAAAAAGAATCGGTTTGCTTATTGGCCCTAGATCAAATTGAAGATCCGCAGAATTTTGGACAAATTATTCGAACAGCAGAATGTGCTGGTATAAATGGTATAATAATTCCAAAACACCATTCAGCACCTGTTACAGATACGGTTTTACAAGTGAGTCAGGGTGCTTTTGTAAATATGCCTTTATACGAGGTCACCAATTTGAAAAATGAATTCCAGCGATTAAAAAACAATGGGTTCTGGATAGTGGGACTGGAAAACAGCATTGATGCGAAACCCTGGCACGAGATTGAGTATAAAGGGAGAACGGTCATCGTCGTTGGAAGTGAAGGAAAAGGTATCCGGGCAAAAGTTCTGGAATCTTGTGATTTCAAAGCAACGATTCCTATGCAGGGTAAAACAAATTCTTTGAATGTTAGTGCGGCAGTTTCTGCCATTTTATTTGAAAGATTAAGGCAAATCCAGGAATTAAAATAATGGCATCCACACACGATTACGATATTGACAAACGGAATAACGATATTCAGATTTACATCAATGGTGAATTCTTTCATCGGTCTGAAGCAAATATCTCTGTCATGGATAGTGGTTACCTTCTGGGTGATGGCGTATGGGAAGGGATTCGGCTCCATAAAGGGATACTGATTCATCTGGATGATCATTTGGATCGGCTTTTTTCGGGAGCCAATTCGATTGCTATGGATATCGGGATTTCACAACATGAAATGGCTGAAGCATTACAAAAAACAATAAATATAAATGATATGGATTCGGATGTCCATATTCGTCTCATTGTTTCTCGTGGTATTAAAAAAACACCATACCAGCATCCCAAGGTGACCTTGGGTAAACCAACAGTTGTCATCATTCCGGAATACAAAAAAGCCAGTGAAGAAATAAAAAAAGTGGGATTAACTCTAGCTACTGTAAAAACCAAACGGGACCATTTAATTCAGGATCCACGGATCAATTCATTGAGTAAACATAATTGCATTGCCGCCTGCATTGAGGCAGATCAACTCGGGGTGGACGAAGGGCTCATGCTGGACCCACATGATTTTGTTTCCACGTGCAATTCCACTAATTTTTTTATTGTACGAGATGAAGAAGTATGGACATCAACTGGTGAATATTGCCTGAATGGTGTGACCCGTGGCAGCATTATCCGATTATGCAAAGAATACGATATCCCTGTTTATGAAAAGAATTTTAATGTAGAAGATGTTCATACTGCTGACGAGGTCTTTGTTACCGGAACATTTGCGGGCGTGATTCCTGTTATATCAGTTGATGGTAAAATTATCGGTGACGGCATTCGCGGATCCATTACAGAATCCCTGCAAAACTGGTATGCATTGGATATTGAAAAATTGGTAGAAGTATCATGAATGGTATCAGAATTGCCATGTGGTCCGGGCCTCGGAATCTTTCTACGGCTATGATGCGGTCGTTTGAAAATAGGCATGATACAGTCGTAGCCGATGAACCATTTTATGCTCATTATTTATATAAGACTGAAATAGATCATCCCGGAAAAGAAGAAATAATTGCATCCCAGAGCACAGACTGGGCAGAAGTGGCTGACATGTGCACGGGAGATATCCCTGATGGCAAACCCGTTTGGTATCAGAAGCAGATGGCGCAACATAATTTGGAAGGGTGTGACCTATCCTGGATAAAAGGTGTAACAAATTGTTTTTTAATCCGGGATCCCAAGCAAGTTATTGCAAGTTATGGTAAACGATTCCCGATAGAAAATGAACGATTATTAGGATTCGAGCAGCAGTCAGAACTATTGAAAAGGGTGGAAGATGTGACAGGAGAAACACCACCAATTTTGGACGCAAAAGATATTTTAATAAATCCGGGAATGATGCTAAAAAAACTCTGTAATAGAATTGGAATTGAATTTTCTGAAAGAATGCTGAATTGGCCCGCCGGCAAAAGGGACAGTGATGGTATGTGGGCGCCATACTGGTACAACCGGGTAGAAGAGTCAACGGGTTTCAATCCTTATTTGGAAAAGGAAGTTTATTTAGATGATGAACTAATACCGATGTATACTAGGTGCGTGGAACATTATAATCTTCTATTTAAAAAAAGGATCAATAATGAATAACAATAAAACTAATCGCCGCAATTTTTTAAAAACATCTGCTGTATTAGGCGCGTCCATATTTTTACCAAAATCAATAGCCATGTCAACAGACGGTTTTAGTGATGGTCAAAGAATTATTGTTATTGGTGCCGGACTGGCAGGTTTATCCTGCGCATATGAACTTCAAGAATCTGGTTATAATGTTTTATTGCTGGAGGCTAAGTCACAACCTGGTGGCCGGGTCAGAACTTATCGGGATCCATTTGCAGATGGATTATATGCGGAAATGGGTGCAGAATATGTTGATTCCAGTGATGAGCATGTTCGAAAATATGCCAAAGAATTTTCTCTCCCCATTTTACCTGCAAAACAGTATGATGGGATTTATGTGCGGGGTCAGCATATTTCCATGGCAAATATGAAATCCGGAAAAGTAGCATTACCCTATAAGGGTATTGAGCAGGGAAAACTATTTGCCCAGGAGGCTGCTTACCTCCAAGATTGGATTAAAATGGTGCAGGAACTGGGAGAATCATCTAAAGAGGTCCAGGCATTGGATAAAATGTCTGTAGCAGAAATATTAAGAAAAGGTGGCGCACCCCAAGATATTATTGATCTCTATACTTATACGAATGCCACCGAATCCACTTCTGTCCCTACTAAGATGTCAGCTCTAAATATGGTTTTGGCAAATTCAAGAACATCGGCTTTCAGTGAAAATACAGTGGAAGGCAGAATTCTTGGCGGAAACGACCAACTGCCAAAAACATTCGCAAAAAAACTAGGGAATAATATTCAGTATAATCGAGCTGTACAGAAAATTGAATACGCGAAAGATCAGGTTACCGTACACTTTCTTGAAAATGAAAAGCGTCAATCCATTTCAGGAAATAAATGTGTCCTGGCTTTGCCACTTTCGGTTCTGCGTCGGTTGAAAATTGATCCCTTATTCTCTGAATCAAAAATGCATTGCATCCGTAACCAGTCCTATGGTCATGTTATGAAAATTGCCATGCAATACAATCGCCGCTTCTGGGATGAACCCGGTTCCATCGGACAACGTGTTTTTACGGATACACCTTTGCGCCGTGTTTATCATTTTTCCATAGACCAGCCGGGACCCCGCGGAATCTTGCTTTCATTTACTTCTGGGGATGATGCGGCAAAGCTGGGCAGAATGAGTGAAAAAAGAAGAATGATAATT